>NZ_RZSR01000037.1:0-14072 GCF_004023265.1 Mesorhizobium sp. M1A.F.Ca.IN.020.06.1.1 | reverse complement strand
TCACGGCAAAGGTCAGCACCAACGTCCCGTACGGCTCCCCCACGCGCCGGGCCACTGCCTCGGCGTGGTCGAGCACCACGAAAATTGTGATGAACATGATCGCACTCGAAAGCGCTCCAACGACAATCCTGATGTTCAGCGAACCTTCGTCAACCGAAAGGCCGCTGGCTCTGACCGCGACAGCCGTCACCAGGGCGGCCAATGGCATCGTGTAGGAAGTCACCGACCGCGCGAAACCAGTCATTGAAGCCCCTGCGTTTCCGCGAATTTAGCGGAAAAGCCTGTGGGAAGCACCCCAGCCGACATCATTGCGAAGTGGACGGACCGATCACCCGGCGTTCGACTTCTTTGCAGAAAGCCGACCCGCTGCTGCCGAGGATGCGCGAGGAGTTGCGGCGCCGGCTGTTCCAGCGCACCGAAACGACCATCCACAAAGCACCCGTGCTAGGACTTCACGCGTGCGTGGCGTACTCCCCTTGCCGGTCTGGGTGAGGCGGCTTTAGGACACGATCGAACAGCTTCTGGCATCGACGGTGTCAATCGCCTTGCGAACCGCCGTGCAGAATTTTCCCAAAAGTTCCGGCTCGTTCCCCAGCCGCTGGCGCAGGGAGAAGGGTATCTCCAGCTGCGCTCCTTTGCCGGTCAATCCACGATTGACGATGTTCAAATCGCCGATGCCTGGAAAAATATGGTTGTCCCTTTTGGTGTTGAAGCCGGCTTCCTGGAGGCGCCGAACTATCTCTGTAATCAGCGCGGCATCCTTGCCGCCCATATAGATTGTCGAGGGATCGTCCCGATCCTGGCGACCGTGGATAGCGACGACAATCGACTTCGCCCGCACCAAGTCGAGCGCGGATTCCTCGTCAAAGTTATTTGACGTTATGTGCAACTCGCGATTGTTTTGCGGCATCAGTCCTTCAAAGCAATACAGATCCAGATCGCTCCCTGCCACCGTCTCGGCAATCAGGGAGGTGCGGGGCTCGATCTTCCCACCGTGCGGCGCGAGGACGATCGCATTGCCGGTTCGAGCGCCACGCCGCACGACGATGCGATAGTCCACGTTTTCAGTTTTGGCGGCCTTCAGCGCCGCGAAATTTGGGAACTCGTTGTCCATAATCCCATCCAAACGCGTGGTCGGCAGTTGCGCTTCGAGCGCGTTTTGCAAAGGCTGAATATTTCCGGATCAATCCCGCTTCACGCCGTCTTCTGCGCCACCAGCCCCAGTTCCTCCACCATTGCCTCGCGCATCAGAAATTTCTGCGGCTTGCCGGTCACTGTCATCGGCAGCTCGGTGCGGAAGCGGATGTAGCGCGGCACCTTGTAATGCGCGATCTGGCCGCTGCAGAAGGCCTTGATCTCCTCAGCGGTGGCGATCTGGCCGGGCTTCAGCACGATCCAGGCGCAGATCTCCTCGCCATATTTGTCGTCGGGAATGCCGAAGACCTGCACTTCCTTGATCTTGGGGTGGCGGTAGAGGAATTCCTCGACCTCGCGCGGATAGACGTTCTCGCCACCGCGGATGACCATGTCCTTCACCCGGCCGACAATGTTGCAATAGCCCTCCGCGTCGATCGTCGCGAGGTCGCCGGCGTGCATCCAGCCGTCAGCGTCGATCGCCTCGCGGGTTTTTTCCGCGTCGTCCCAATAGCCCTTCATCACCGAATAGCCGCGTGTGCAGAGCTCGCCCGGCTCGCCGACCGGGACGGTGGCGCCATCGGCGCCGATCGCCTTGACCTCGACATGCGGATGGATGCGGCCGACCGTGGAGACGCGTTTTTCCAGCGGGTCGTCGACGCTGCTCTGGAAAGAAACCGGACTGGTCTCGGTCATGCCATAGGCAATGGTCACTTGCGCCATATGCATCAGCGAAACCACCTTCTTCATCACCTCTATCGGGCATGGCGAGCCGGCCATGATGCCGGTGCGCAGGCTGGAGAGGTCGAAGCTAGAGAAATCGGCATGATCGAGCATGGCGACGAACATGGTCGGCACGCCATAAAGGCCGGTGCAACGTTCCTGCGCGACGGCTCTGAGCGTCGCGCCCGCGTCAAAACCTTCGCCCGGGAAGACCATCGTGGCGCCTTTGGTGACGCAGCCCATCGTGCCCATCGACATGCCGAAGCAATGATAGAGCGGCACAGGGATGCAGAGCCGGTCGTCGACGGTGAGCTTGATCGCCGAGGTGACGAAGCTGCCGTTGTTGACGATGTTCGAATGGGTGAGTGTCGCGCCCTTCGGCGCGCCCGTCGTTCCGCTGGTGAACTGAATGTTGATGGCGTCGCCGGGCCTCAGGCTTTCGGAGATGCGATCGAGGCTGTCATGCTCGTCGCGTCCGGCCATTGCGAGCACATCGCCGAAATTGAACATGCCGGGCGAGTTGTCCTCGCCCATGCGGATGACGATCTTCAGCGATGGCAGCTTCTCTGCCTCGAGCTTGCCGGGCTCGGCCTTGGCGATCTCCGGCGCCAGCGTCTCGATCATGCCGAGATAGTCGGAGGTCTTGAAGCTGACCGCCGTGACCAGCGCCTTGCAACCGACCTTGTTGAGCGCATATTCCAGCTCGCTGAGCCGGTAGGCCGGGTTGATGTTGACCAGGATCAGGCCGATGCGCGCGGTGGCGAACTGCGTCACCAGCCATTCCCAGCGGTTGGGCGACCAGATGCCGACGCGATCGCCCTTCTCCAGGCCGAGCGCCAGGAAGCCGGCGGCCAGCGCGTCGACCGCATCCGACAGCTCGCTCCAGGTGAAGCGCTTGTCTTGGCCGACGAAGACGGCGGCATCGAGCGTGGCGTATCTGCTCACCGTATCGGAGAACAGTTCCGGAATGGTTTTGTCGAGCAACGGCGTCGAACGGTCGCCCGAGACATGCGCCCTGCCGTCCATCGGAGCAATGAAGGTGCCATGCGTTCCGCGCCCGCGCAGATTGGTGGCGTTCATGAGCTCGTCGAGTTTGATCGCCATCGCCGTCACCTCCCGGGATGAGCCAGCCTATCAGCCTGCCGGGACGGTGGAAACCCGCCGAAGGTATGGGTTAAGCGACCAGCGCAGCCATCTTCGTGGCGATGCCACGCAACTGTGCCTCATCGGCCGCGTCGCGGACCTTCCTGGAAGCAACGAGACAGGCTTGCGACTTCAGGATTATTCCATCGCCCAGCACCTTGAGATGGTTGGCGCGCAGCGTCGAGCCGGTGGTGGTGATGTCGACGATGACGTCGGCAAGGCCGGCCGCCGGTGCGCCTTCGGTGGCGCCGAGGCTTTCGACGATGCGGTAGACCTGGATGCCGTGCTTCAGCGAAAAGAACTGCTGCGTCAGCCGCCAGTATTTGGTAGCGATCCTGAGCCGCCGGCCATGACGCTGGCGGAAATCGGCGGCGACATCGTCGAGATCGGCCATGGTAGCGACGTCGAGCCAGATACCCGGCACCGCCACGACGACATCGGCATGACCGAAGCCGAGACGGGCGACGATCTCGGCGCGCGCTTCCCAGCCCGCGAGGTTTTCGCGCAGCAGATCCTCGCCGGTGATGCCGAGATCGACCGCGCCCTGGCCGATCTCGCCGGCGATCTCGGACGCCGAGAGGAAGGCCACCTCGACATTGTCGAGGCCGTCGATACGGGCGCGGTATTTGCGGTCGTCCTCGGGCAGAGTGACCGCCAGTCCGGCCTTGGCCAGGACTTCAAGCGACTGCTCCTTGAGACGGCCCTTGGATGGGATCGCCAGCGTGATCATCGCGTGGGCTCCCGTAATGCTTCGATGCGGTCGAGCCACACCGAGAAGCCGACGCCGGGGATAGGCTTCTTCGCGCCGAGCAGCGTCAGCAGCCGATCGTAACGACCGCCGCCCACCAGCGGACGGTCGCCACCCTGGGCAGCAATCTCGAAGACGAGACCGGTATAGTAATCGAGCGGACGGCCGAAGGCGGCGTCATAGCGGATCTTTTCGACCGGCAGGCCATGCGCCGCGATCGCCTCGGCGCGGGCCGCGAAATTTTCGAGCGCCGCGCCAAGGGACAGGCCGGCAGCGGCGGCGAATTTTTCCAGCGCCTCAGTTGCTCCGCCCAGCGCGACGTCGATCTCGAGAAATCCTTTCAACGCCGAGAACGCCTCGTCGGACAGCCGCACGCTGCGCAGTTGCGCCTTCTCGATCAGCCGCCGCGCGATGTCGGCCGGGGCGCGGCCCGAGGAGGCCGACAGCCCGGCCTCTTCCATGCCGGCGGCGATATAAGCGGCGAGGCCGTCGGTATCGCTGTCGAGCACCAGCAAGGCCACCGGACCCGACAGCTGGCTGTTGCGCGGCGGATTGGCGAGGTCGGCAAGGGCCGCTTCCAGCATCGACGCCGAGCCGAAGGCGCGGGCGAGGCGCATGCGCCAGCCACGCGGCAGGCCGAGCGCGGCCAGCACCGCCTCGAACAAGGTCTGGTCGCCGAGCGTGATGGCGAGCGGCACGCTGGGCAGCACCAGCGAGAGCAGCGCGTGCGCGTCGGCCAGCGAGCGCGCGTCAGCGGCGGCGGTATCACGATCGCCGAGATCCTCGATGCCGGCCTGGAAGAACTCGTTGCCGCCCTCGCGGCGCTGTCGGAACACCTCGCCGAGATAGGAATAGCGCCGCGGCGTGCCGGCCTGGCTGGCGATGTGGTCGAGGCAGACCGGAATGGTGAATTCGGGCCTGAGGCAGAGCGTCTTGCCGGTCTCGCTCTCGGTCAGGAAGATGCGGCGGCGCAGGTCTTCGCCCGCCATGTCGAGGAACGGATCGGCCGGCTGCAGCACGGCCACCTCGACCGCGTGGGTGTCCCGGGCAGCGAAGAGTTTTGCGACGTCGGCGGCGATGGCGGGATAGCGGGAAGTCATAAAGCACCACCTCCCCTTCTCCCCTTGTGGGAGAAGGTGGATTGGCGCGCAGCGCCAAGACGGATGAGGGGTGCTGGAAGGAATGAGACGCCGGCGCTCCCTGGAACACCCCTCATCCGACCGAGCTTCGCTCGGCCACCTTCTCCCACAAAGGGAGAAGGAGAGGTTGGCGCCCTACTTGCCACGTGCCCGCTCCTCGGCCTGCGCTGCCAGGATCTTCTTCACCTCGGAGAGCAGCTCGCTCTCCGCTACCGTCACCTGCGCCGGGCGCGCGGCGCGCCATTCCGCGTTATCGGTGATCTCGGCCGACAGGCGCGCGCCTTCGATCAGGTCCTTGATCTGCACCTCGCCCTTGACGCGCTCGTCGCCGCCCTGGATGACGGCGATCGGGCTGCCGCGACGGTCGGCATATTTCAGCTGCGCCTTCATACCGGCGCCGCCGAGATACATTTCCGAGCGAATGCCGGCGGCGCGCAGATCGGCGACCATCTTCTGGTAGCGGCCGAGGCTTTCCGTATCCTTATCCATGACCAGGACGACGACCGGCGCAATGACGTCGGAAGTGTCGAGCTTGCCGAGGTTCTTCAGCGCCGTCATTAGCCGCGAGACGCCGATCGAGAAGCCGGTCGCCGGTACCGGCTCGCCGCGGAAACGCGAGACCAGCCCGTCATAGCGGCCGCCGCCGCCGACCGAGCCGAAGCGCACGATCTGGCCGTCCTCGTTGGGGATCTCGGCCAGCAGCTCGGCCTCGAAGACCGGGCCGGTGTAATATTCGAGGCCGCGCACGACGGAGCGGTCCATCGCAACGCGGTCCTCCCCATATCCTGCAGCCCTGACCAGAGCTTCAATCGTTGCAAGTTCGCCGACGCCTTCCTGATACACAGGGTTGGCACCGACGGTGGAATCCTGGCCAGCCTGTCCCTTCCTTGCCGTTGCGAGAAGAACCGCTTCGGCCTGCGCGTCATTCAGCCCCGCGCCCTTTGCGAAATCGCCTTCGCCTTCCTTGCCGCCATCCCATCGTCCCGGGCCAAGCAGCAGCCTCACGCCTTCCGGCCCGAGCTTGTCCAGCTTGTCGATGGCGCGCAGCACCGTCAGCCTGCGCCCGGCATTCTCCTCACCGCCAAGCCCAATCGCCTCCAGCACACCGTCCAGCACCTTGCGGTTGTTGACGCGGATGACGTAGTCGCCGCGCTTGATGCCAAGCGCCTCCATCACGTCGGCCATCATCATCGCCATTTCGGCGTCGGCGGCGACGCCCGGCGTACCGATGGTGTCGGCGTCGAACTGCATGAACTGGCGGAAGCGGCCGGGGCCCGGCTTCTCGTTGCGGAACACCCAGCCGGACCGGTAGCTGCGATAGGGTTTCGGCAGGCGGTCGTAATTCTCGGCGACGAAACGCGCCGTCGGCGCCGTCAGGTCGTAGCGCAGCGACAGCCACTGGTCGTCATCGTCCTGGAACGAGAAGACGCCTTCGTTCGGCCGGTCCTGGTCGGGCAGGAATTTGCCCAAAGCATCCGTGTATTCGATCATCGGCTGGTCGACCGGCTCGAAGCCGTAAAGCTCATAGACCGACCGGATGGTCGCCATCATCTTCTCGACGGCGCGGATGTCTTCGGCGCTGCGGTCGGCAAAACCGCGCGGCAGGCGCGCTTTCGTCTTTTCCGATTTGTCGGCCATGGATGGGTCTTTTCGCTATGTGAACGCTGACTTATTTCGAGCGGGCGTGTCCTAGACGATACCGCCTTGGGCGGCAAGGGTTGGCGCCGTCCCCCTCCTTTGTGCCGAGAAGGAAAGGCCGCGCCTTCGAAACAAAACGGCGCCAAGAACGAAACAATTGCGTCACCAGCGCGGCATGCTGCCGACACAATCAAGGACCATAAAGCGCGCCGAAATAAGGGTTCGGGCCATGACGACCACGGAAGACATCATCGAGAGCAAGCCGGTTGCCAAGCTCCGGCCGGCCGGCAGCGCCACCCCCAAGCCAGCACAGCAGCCCGCAGGGCCGTTCGAGGTCGTGGCGGAAGCCCACAAGCCGACGGTGCGCGACGCGCTGGTGACCGGACTGCTGGTGATCTACCCGGCCTTTGCGGCCGTGGCGGCCATCATCGCCGGGCTGTTTCTGACAAGCGCCGGCAGCCTCTGATCTTCCCCCACCTCACAATGTGCGGACGCGTAGCGTCGGAGGCGATGAGCTCGGTTTTGCGACCCGACCCGCGCCTTCGGCGCGACCTGCCCACAAGGGGGCCATAAGGGGCAGGTAGAGGTGACGCTATTTCGGTCTCCTGAACCTCTGCCGCTCGGCCTCCACCTCTGCCCGGCAGACACAGCCTTCGAGATGGTCGTTGACCAAGCCCATCGCCTGCATGAAGGCGTAGACGGTGGTCGGGCCGACGAAGCTCCAGCCGCGCTTCTTCAGGTCCTTCGAGATCCGGACCGAGACCGCCGTCGTCGGATTGGCGCGCAGATGCGCAAGGTCGACGACCCTCGGCCGCTCGTCAGGCCCCGGCTCGAACTTCCAGAACCAGGCGGCCAGCGAGCCGAATTCATCGGCCATTTCACGGGCGCGCCTAGCGTTGTTGATGGTCGAGACGATCTTGCCGCGATGGCGGATGATGCCGACATTGCCGAGCAGACGCTCGACATCCTTGTCGGTGAGCGCCGCCACCCTGTCGAAGTCGAAATTGGCGAAGGCCTCGCGGAAATTCTCCCGCTTGCGCAGGATGGTCAGCCAGGAGAGACCGGACTGGAAGCCTTCGAGGCAGATCTTTTCGAAGAGCCGGCGATCGTCCGCTACGGGCCGGCCCCATTCATGGTCGTGATAGTGCAGATAGTCCGGCAGATTGCCGTGCCAGAAGCAGCGCGTGATACCGTCGGGGCCGTCGAGCAGGCCGGCATGTTCTTGTTCCATTGTCGGGAAATCCGTCCGTTAATGCGCCAAAGCGTCGGTTTTACGGTGGCTTTACCAGATTCCTGAACCGGCCGGTAACCACACCACAAAGTTTACTGACAAGTCGGCATTTTACGCATTTCGATTCATGTTTTGCTTGCCGCTCAGCGCCAAGGATCGCCACGCCGAGGCCTTTTCCCCCTGCCTCGGACGAGTTCGACGATCAAGGTGCGTTCCGATGAAGACAGCGTTCACTTTCGTGCTCGGCGCAGCCGCGGTGCTTGCCGCCGGCGCGACGACCTCTTTCGCCAATGACCGTTATGCCGACAGGCCGCCCGTGATGGTGAGCCCCGACCTTTCAGCGCCTTGGGTGCTGCAGCTCGGCCATGCGCCAGGGATCGTGCGCCCGAGCCGCCAGGCGACCCAGCAGCCGCTGCGGCGGCTTTTCCAGGCGCAGCCCGACCAGCGGCGCACCGCAGCCGTGCGGCAGCCTGCCAAGCGCATGGTGATGCGGCCACAGATCAACCCGATCTACCTGCCTCAGGAAGTCGCCTATGACGGGCCGCAGAGGCCGGGCACGATCGTCATCGATACCCACCAGAACTTCCTTTATCTTGTCGAGAAGGACGGCAAGGCGCGCCGTTACGGTGTCGGCACCGGCAAGCCCGGTTTCGAATGGTCGGGCACGCACAAGATCACCGACAAGAAAGTGTGGCCGGACTGGCGCCCGCCGGCGGCAATGATCGCCCGCGAGGCGGCCAAGGGTCGCTACCTGCCGACCTATCTGGCCGGCGGCATCGAGAACCCGCTCGGCGCGCGCGCACTCTATCTCGGCACCACGGAATACCGCATCCACGGCACCAACCAGCCCTGGACGATCGGGGGCGCGGTGTCCTCCGGCTGCATCCGCATGCGCAACGAGGATGTGGTCGACCTTTACGAGCGCGTCAATGTCGGAACAACCGTCGAGGTGATATAGTAACTGCGAATCAGCCGGTTAGGCGGCGCTGAGCAGTTTTGGCGGTTGCTGTTGCCCCCAAGCCATAGCGCGGTTTGGCGAGACATGCTTAGACTGGCATCGAGCTAACGGGGGACGGGCCGTGTGGGGATACGGTCAGTCACGAAGGGCAGCACGGGAGACCGCGCTGCCCTTTTCGTTTCAAGCCCGTCAACGGGTCGCCCCGGAAGCAGCATGTTTCGCATTCGGGGCTGATTTCCCAGCCCACCTCTGCTATTGCAGCGCACAATCTTGGTTTTACGCAATTCCGGACGGAAAACCGCCCTTCTGGAGTTGCTCCAGAAGGCAGAGGTTTCCACCTATGACCCGGTCCGACGACAGCCGCTATCTCAGGGGCGGTCCGGTCGCCCAGCGCATCATCGCTTCGGTACGCGAGGAAGCGGCCATCGCCACAGCGGAAGGCTTCCCGCCGAAGCTGGTCTCGATCACCGTCGGCGACACCGACGCGGTCGACGTCTATGTGCGCAACCAGCGCGCCAAGGCCGGGCTTGCCGGCATCGGCTTCGAGGAACGGCGCTTTGCCGCCGACATCACGGCGGGCGAGCTGGAAGCCGCCATTCACGGCCTCAACGCCGATCCGCGCGTCACCGGTATCATCATCCAGCGGCCGGTGCCGGCGCATATCCCGATCAAGACGCTGCAGGCGGCGGTGCACCCGCTGAAGGACGTCGAGGGCATGCATCCGGCCTCGATCGGCAACATCGTCTACAACCAGCTCGATCTCGCGCCCTGCACGGCGGCCGCATCGGTCGAGCTTCTCAAGGAGACCCGCCTGGACCTCAAGGGGCTCGAGGTGGTGGTGGTCGGCCATTCCGAGATCGTCGGCAAGCCGATCGCCTTCCTGCTGATGAGCGAGGGCGCGACGGTGACGGTGTGCCATCACATGACGCGCTCGGTGGCCGCGCATGCGCGGCGCGCGGACGCGCTGTTCGTCGCCGTCGGCAGGCCGCGACTGATCAAAGCCGAGATGGTGAAGCCCGGCGCCTGCGTCATCGACATCGGCATCAATTCGGAAATCGGCCCGGACGGCGAGAGCCGCATCGTCGGCGATGTCGACACCGAGAGCGTCAAGGAGGTCGCCTCCTGGATCACGCCGGTGCCGGGCGGCGTCGGCCCGCTGACGGTGGCGATCCTGCTGCGCAACACCATGGTGGCGCTCAGCCGTCAGCGCGCGCTCTACCGCGCGACCTACGGTGTGGCGGACCAGCTGGCGGCTGAGTAGCTATTCCGCGCCACCCAGGCTGTTCTCGGAAACGCCATCGGGCTTCGGGCCGCCATAGGCCCAGTCGAGCAATTTTATCGTGTGCACCACCGGCAGCTTCGCCGCGGACGCGATCTGCGTGATGCAGCCTATATTGCCGGTGGCAACGATTTCGGCGCCGGTCGCCTCGATATTTTTCACCTTGCGGTTGCGCAGCTTGGCCGAAATGTCGGGCTGCAGGATGTTGTAGGTGCCGGCCGAGCCGCAGCAGAGATGCCCCTCGCGCGGCTCGCGCACGACGAAGCCCGCCTTGGCCAAAAGCTCCTTCGGCTGACGGGTAATCTTCTGGCCGTGCTGCATCGAGCAGGCGGAATGATAGGCGACGATCGTGCCCGGCTTGCGCACCGGCTCGGGCAGGTCGAGGGCAGCGAGATATTCGGTGATGTCCTTAGCCAGCGCCGAGACACGAGCCGCCTTTTCCGCATCGGCCGGATCGAGACGCAGCATGAAGCCGTAATCCTTGATGGTGGTGCCGCAGCCGGACGCGGTGATGATGATGGCGTCGAGCCCGCCCTGGTCTATTGCGCGCATCCAGGCGTCGACATTTTGCCTAGCCGACGCAAGAGCCTGATCCTCGCGGCCCAGGTGATGCACCAGCGCGCCGCAGCAGCCCTCGCCTTCCGGCACCACGACCTCGACGCCGAGCCGCGTCAGCAAAGAGACGGCCGCCTCGTTGATGGCGGGATCGAGCACCGACTGGGCGCAGCCGGTGAGGATGGCGACGCGGCCGCGTTTCGTGCCCTGCCCGCCATGCACGGCGGGCGTAGCCATCCGTGATGCCGGCGGGATCGACGACGGCGCAAGCTCTAGCATGGCGGCGACCGGCTTCAGGGTCGGCAGCTTTTCCAACAGGCCGATCAATGGCCGGCCGAGCCGGGCGAGCTTCAGTGCGGCGCGGAAGCGGCCCGGATAGGGCAGCACGAAAGCCAGCATGGCGCGGGTCAGCCGGTCGAGCAGCGGCCGTCTGTAGGTCTGCTCGATGTGGGCGCGGGCATGATCGACCAGATGCATGTAATTCACGCCTGACGGACATGTCGTCATGCAGGCAAGGCAGGAGAGGCAGCGGTCGATATGGGTGACGATCTCCTTGTCCGCCGGCCGGCCGTTCTCCAGCATATCCTTGATGAGATAGATGCGGCCGCGCGGCGAATCCAACTCGTTGCCGAGCGTTACATAGGTCGGGCAAGTCGCGGTGCAGAAGCCGCAATGCACGCATTTGCGCAGGATCTTCTCCGATTCCGCGACATGCGGGTCAGCGAGCTGCGCGGCTGAAAAATTGGTCTGCACGAAAAATGTCCTTATCGTCTAAGCATGATCTTTTCCGCAAACCGGTTTCCACTTTGCTGGATCATGCTCTCATTGACCGAGAAGCCAGCTTTGCGGGTCCCTGATCGGCTCGCCACGCTGCAGCGCCTGCAGGCCGAGAATGCAGCGGACGATGAACCAGACGGCAACCGCAAACATCAGCAGGAAGCCGATCGCGAGCATCATCAGGACCACCGAGATCAGCGCGTAGAGAAGGCCGATCCAGAACGTCCTGATCAGGAATGTGTAGTGGCTTTCGACATAGCCGCCCGCCTTGCCGCGATTGATGTAGGCGAGCACGATTCCGATAATGCCGGTGACGCCGACGACAAGGCTGGCGAGATAGAGAATGTAGATGACCAGCGCGTTGGTCTGACCCGGCTCAAGCCAGCGATCGGTCTGGCGCGAGCCGCTGCCCGGGCCTGGATTGGCATTGCTCATGGTGCTGCTCCCTCCGTTGACAGAGAAAGAGTAGCAGAGCTGGAAGTAGGCGCCATGCGGCCGGGGTTGAGAATGTGCTTCGGGTCAAACTCGGCCTTCACCCGCGCGGAAAGCGCCGCCAGATACGGCGGTTGCGGTTCGAAAACGGGGAGCGCCGCGCGATGCGAGGCAGATGCGCGCGCCAGCGTCGCGTGGCCGCCGCCATATTTGCGAAGAAGACCGCGCAGCAGTTCCGCGTCCGGGTCGTCCTCGCGCATCGAGAGCCACGCGAGACCGCCCTGCCAGTCATAAAAGGCGTCAACCGCCGCCTGCATGCGCAGCGCCATCACCATATGATGCGCCTCAGACGGCGGCATCGAGACGCGCCAGACCGGCCCTGCGCCGCCATCGGCAAAAGGCACACAGTCGCGGATGTCGCGCCAGATCGCCTTCGACGCTTCGCCGGCAATTTCCTGCAGCGGGCCGGCCTTGCTGAGCAGGTTCCGCAATGCCTCGGTACGGTAGACGACCGAGGGGCCAAAGCCTTCGACGCGCAGCAGCGTCGCGGCATCGCTGCCGAGATGGCCGGCGGCGACCCGCGCGGCGATCCGCTCGGGCAGGTGCGCGGCGCTCGAGACCTCGGCGCTGGAGCCCAGCGCCAGCGCCATAGCCGCAACGGCAGCATCGTCGAGCAGGCCTCGAATGGCCAAAGTCACCTCCGTTTCCGCCGCCGGCAGCACCTTGAAGGTGACGTCGGTCAGCGCGGCGAGCGTGCCCCAGCTCCCCGCCATCAGCTTGGAAAGGTCGTAGCCGGTGACGTTCTTGACGACGCGGCCGCCCGACTTGAAGGCTTCGCCGCGGCCGGAAACCGCCGATATGCCGAGAATGTGGTCGCGTGCCGCACCCGCCTTGAGCCGGCGCGGACCGGATAGGTTGGAAGCCAGCACGCCGCCCAGCGTTCCCTTACCCGGCTCGCCGCCGAGCAGCGGCCCGTAATCCATCGGCTCGAAGGCGAATTGCTGGCCGTTCTCGGCAAGCAGCTTTTCGACTTCGGCGAGTGGCGTGCCGGCGCGTGCCGAAAGCACCAGCTCGGCCGGCTCGTAGAGCGTGACGCCGGTGAGCTTCGACAGGTCGAGCCAATGCTCGGTCTGCAGCGGCCGGCCAATGCCCCGCTTGGAGCCATGGCCGAGGATTTCGAGCGGGCTTTCCTCCGCGGTGGCCCATTGGATGGTGGAGAGGACTTCGGCGGGGCTGGATGGGGTGAAGGTGGTCATTGCAATCTCCGGTTCCTCGCCCCCGCGAAGCGGGGAGAGAAACCCAAGTTCTGGGACGTTCCCATCAAAACCTCGGAATGTCCGGAAACGCCATCTGGCCCCGATGCACGTGCATGCGTCCGAGCTCGGCGCAGCGGCGGAGCTGCGGGAAGACCTTGCCGGGGTTAAGCAGGTGGCTGGGGTCGAAGGCGCATTTGACGCGCATTTGCTGGTCGAGATCGACTTGGTTGAACATTTCGGGCATCAGGTCGCGCTTCTCGACGCCGACGCCATGCTCGCCGGTGAGCACGCCGCCGACCTCGACACACAGCCGCAATATGTCGGCGCCGAAACGCTCGGCCTTGTCGAGCTCGCCCGGCACGTTGGCGTCGTAGAGGATCAGCGGGTGCAGGTTGCCGTCGCCGGCATGGAAGACATTGGCGACGCCCAACCCGTATTTTTCGGAGAGATCGCGCATGCCGGCGAGCACGCGCGGCAGCTGCTTGCGCGGGATGGTGCCGTCCATGCAGTAATAGTCGGGCGAGATGCGGCCGACGGCCGGGAAGGCGGCCTTGCGTCCGGCCCAGAAGCCCAGCCGCTCCTGCTCCGACTGCGAGATGCGGCAGGTGGTCGAGCCGTTGCGGTAGGCGATCGCCTCGACCAAGCCGATCAGGTGATCGACTTCGACGCTCGGCCCGTCGAGCTCGACGATCAGCAGCGCCTCGACATCCAGCGGATAGCCGGCATGGACGAAATCCTCGGCCGCGTGGATCGCCGGGCGATCCATCATCTCCATGCCGCCCGGGATGATGCCGGCGCCGATGATGTCGGCGACGCATTGGCCGCCCTGCTCGCTGGTCGGAAA
Organism: Mesorhizobium sp. M1A.F.Ca.IN.020.06.1.1; assembly: GCF_004023265.1. Taxonomy (NCBI): domain Bacteria; kingdom Pseudomonadati; phylum Pseudomonadota; class Alphaproteobacteria; order Hyphomicrobiales; family Phyllobacteriaceae; genus Mesorhizobium; species Mesorhizobium sp. M1A.F.Ca.IN.020.06.1.1. Next base: position 215 of record NZ_RZSR01000037.1, on the reverse strand, counting down.
GCCGATCAACAGCGCGCGTGCCGTCTCCGGCTTCTTCAGGATGCGCACCGTCACCTCGGTAACGACGCCGAGCAGGCCTTCCGAGCCGGTCATGACGCCGAGCAGGTCATAGCCTTCCTGATCGAGATGGCTGCCGCCGAGCCGCACCACCTCGCCATTCATCAGCACCATCTGGATGCCCAGCACATTGTTGGCGGTAAGCCCGTATTTTAGGC
>NZ_RZSR01000381.1:0-5233 GCF_004023265.1 Mesorhizobium sp. M1A.F.Ca.IN.020.06.1.1 | reverse complement strand
TCCAGGAACAGCGTGCCCGAATGCGCCTCGACGAATTTGCCGGTGTGCTTGTCCGTGGCGCCGGTGAAGGAACCCTTCTCATGGCCGAACAGGATCGATTCCACCAGATTGTCGGGGATGGCGCCGCAATTGACGGTGACGAAGGGTTTCGAGCGGCGGTCGCCGCTGCCCTGGATGGCGCGCGCCACCAACTCCTTGCCCACGCCCGATTCACCCTCGATCAGGATCGGAATGTTGGAGGCCGCCGCCTTCTGGCCGAGCCGGATCACCCGGTCCATCGCCGGGCTGCGGGTGATCAGATCCTTGAAGGTGAGATGGCCGCCGCGACGCCGCGACGTGCGCTTCACCTCGTCCTCGACCGCTTCGACCTTCAAAGCATTGGAAATCGAGGTCTGCAGCCGGTCGGGCGAGGCCGGCTTGACGACGAAATCGAAAGCGCCGTGGCGCATGGCCGAGACAACGGTTTCGATGCCGCCCTGCGCGGTCTGCACGATGACCGGGAGATTGATGGCGCGCTCGCGCATCGCCTTCAGCACACCGACGCCGTCGAGACCGGGCATGACCAGGTCGAGGATGACGACCGACACATCGCGCGCGTTCGGTCCGTCCAGCACATCGAGGCCCGCCTCGCCGCCGTCGGTGACGATGGCGCTGTGGCCGAATTTCGTCACCGCCGCCTCGAGCAGCCTGCGCTGCACGGGATCGTCATCGACTATGAGTACGGAACCTGTCATGACTCTTTGAATTATCCGCCCGATAAATCCCCATGGATCATCTTGGCACAGGGTTCTAAATAAGGTTTCAAAAAACCCGGTGAACGAATTCCTTAGGATTTGACCGGCTTCTCCTTTCCCGTTGATTCATAGAAGGTATTGTCGATGCGCATGATGTTTGGTCAGCGGCTTGCGGCGACGGCATCTGGCCAGGCCGCGGCGGAGCTCGGCGATCTGCCGGAGTGGAATCTCGCCGATCTCTATTCCGGCATGGAAGCGCCGGAGCTGAAGCGTGACATTGCCCGGGCGGCAAGCGACGCCATTGCCTTCGAGGTCCGTTGGAAGGGCACGTTGGCCGCCGAAGCCGAGCGTGGCGCCGCCGGCCGGCTCGGCGAGGCGCTGAAGGCCTACGAGGCGCTGGAGGAACTGATCGGCCGCATCGTCTCCTATGCCGGGCTTGTCTATGCCGGCAACACCGCCGATCCGCAGCGCGCCAAGCTCTATGGCGACATCCAGGAGAAGATGACGGATGCCAGCGCGCATCTTTTGTTCTTCGCGCTGGAGCTCAACCTGATCGACGACTCGGTGATCGAAGCAGCACTCGCGGCCGACCTGGCCTTCGCCCACTATCGCCCATGGGTGCTCGACCTCAGGAAGGACAAGCCGTACCAGCTCGAGGATCGGGTCGAGCAGTTGTTCCACGAAAAGTCGGTCACCGGACGCGGCGCCTGGAACCGCCTGTTCGACGAGACGATGACCGACCTGCGTTTCGACGTCGACGGCGAGGAGCTGACGCTGGAGCCGGCGCTGAACCGACTGCAGGACGCGGATGGCGAAGTGCGCCGCCGTGCCTCCGAGGCACTCGCCGCGACTTTCCGCAAGAACCTGCGCACCTTCACGCTCATCACCAACACGCTGGCTAAGGACAAGGAAATTTCCGACCGCTGGCGCGGCTTCGAGGACATCGCCGATTCACGCCATCTCGCCAACCGCGTCGAACGCGGCGTGGTCGATGCTTTGGCCGCGGCCGTGCGCGAAGCCTATCCGCGCCTGTCGCACCGCTACTATCAGATGAAGGCGCGCTGGCTCGGCACGGACGTCATGAACCACTGGGACCGCAACGCGCCGCTGCCCGAGACCCCGCAATCGGTGATCCGCTGGGACGACGCCAGGGACACGGTGCTGTCAGCCTATCAGCGTTTCTCGCCGAAGATGGCGGAAATCGCGCGGACCTTCTTCGACCGCAAATGGATTGATGCGCCGGTCAGGCCGGGCAAATCGCCCGGCGCCTTCGCCCACCCGACCGTGCCTTCGGCGCATCCCTACGTGCTCCTCAACTACATGGGCAAGCCGCGCGATGTGATGACGCTGGCGCATGAGCTGGGCCACGGCGTTCACCAGGTGCTGGCCGCCGGCCAGGGCGCGCTGATGGCGTCCACCCCGCTGACGCTGGCCGAGACCGCCTCCGTCTTCGGAGAGATGCTGACCTTCCGCTCGCTGCTCGACCAGACCTCCGACAAGCGCGAGCGCAAGGCCATGCTCGCCCAGAAGGTCGAGGACATGATCAATACCGTCGTGCGCCAGATCGCCTTCTACGAGTTCGAGCGCAAGGTGCATGCCGAGCGCCGCAACGGCGAGCTGACCTCGGACAGGCTGGGCCAGTTCTGGCTTGAGGTGCAGGCTGAAAGCCTGGGGCCGGCGATCAAGTTGCGCGATGGCTACGAGGTCTTCTGGACTTATATCCCGCACTTCATCCACTCGCCCTTCTACGTCTACGCCTATGCCTTCGGCGACTGCCTGGTCAACTCGCTCTACGCCGTCTACCAGAACGCCGAGCGCGGCTTTCAGGAGAAGTATTTCGAGATGCTGCGCGCCGGCGGCACCAAGCATCATTCGGAACTGCTGGCGCCCTTCGGCCTCGACGCCACGGATCCGGCCTTCTGGCAGATCGGCCTGGGTGTGATCGGCGCGCTGATCGACGAGCTGGAGGCGCTCGACAAATGACGGGTGCTCGCCTGGCGGCATAGACCGGGAACAGTTTGGCCGGAACGCATACTTGTGCTGTTCTTGAATAACTCTGCCCGCACTTTTCAATTAGCTTTGCGCAGGCCGTGTGCTAGCGTAGACCCCAAGCTCAACCGGACGCGACAGCAAGGCCGGAGGCGGCCCTAGCGTTGCTTCAGCGAGAGCGATAGCGGCCGTCGGGCCGCAGCCGGAGGAGGGCCAGCCGCCAGCGATTGGAGGGGCTGTTCCGCCCAGCGCGGAACGATTGACGATCCCTGCGGCAAGGCCGCCGTTTGCGGCCGCGGCCCGATCGGACTGGAGAGGGAAATGAGCACTTTCTTCTATATGCTCCTGGCGTTCGTTGTCGGTGTCCTGGTTGGCTGGTTCATCTGGGGCCGCCTGCGTGGCGAGCTCGACAGCCTGCGCGGCGAACTCGGTCGCGCCAAGAGCGAACGCGACCGGTTTAGCGCCGATACCTACCGCCTGAGCGGCGAGCTCGACGCATGCGGCCGCAGCCGCGCCGATCTCGAACGCAAGCTGCGCGAAGCGCCGACCTCTTCCGCCAAGGCGGGAACCGACAAAGCCTCCGCGCCTGCGCCGGCGGCGCTGATGTCGACCCCGACCCCAGCCAGATCCTCATCTGCAAGACCGTCAGCGGCAAAATCGGCAGCGGCCAAGCCGGCAGCGGCAAAGACGGCCGCCGCGGCGCCAAAGAAGGCGCCGGCTCCGAAGAAAGCCGCCGCCCCGAAGGCGACCACCGGCAAGGCGGACAATCTGCGCCGCCTGATCGGCATCGGCCCGGTCAATGAAAAGCTGCTCAAGGCGCAGGGCGTCACGTCCTATGCCCAGATCGCCGCTTGGACCGATGCCGACGTCAAGCGCGTCGAGGAGGTGCTCAATTTCGACGGCCGCATCGCGCGCGAGAAATGGATCGAGCAGGCGAAACTGCTGGCCGCGGGCGACGAGGCCGAATTCGCTAGCCGGTTCCCCACGGCGGCGACCTCGAACAACAACTGATCTCGCTGTGCCTTCCCAGCGCAGGCGGCGTCCATTGGGCGCCGTTTTGCTTTGGACCAGATGCCTTTACGCCCTCCGACGCCGTTCTCTCGATTGCGCCTCGCCGCGCCCCCATATAGAGCGATCGACTTAATCGACCCCATCCAAGGCTTATGTCCCTGCCCTCAGCAATATTCCGCAATGACGAGACTGGCCACCAGCTCGTCTTTGACGGGCCGCATGAGGTCATCACGGCGCGAACCGCGGACGAATTCACGCCGGCGCTGGAAGCGGCACAGGCCGCCTCCGACGCGGGCAAATGGCTGGCAGGCTATTTCTCCTATGAGGCAGGCTACCTGCTGGAGCCGAAACTGGTGCCGTTGCTGCCAGAGGGCCGCCGCGCGCCGCTGATCTGTCTCGGTGTCTTCGATGCGCCGCTCGAACAGGCTGTGCCGCGGAATGAAGGCCCCGCCAGCAACGGACCGATCTTCGACGCCCGCGCATCCTGGTCCGCCGAGGACTACGCCGTCCGCTTCGCGCGCCTCCACCACCATATTCGCCAGGGCGACTGTTATCAGGGCAATCTGACCTTTCCGGTCCATGCGCAATGGTCGGGCGATCCGCTTGCCGCCTTCGAGGCGCTGACCGGGCGCCAGCCAGTGAAATACGGCGCGCTGATCTCGTTCGGCGATCCGATCGTGCTGTCGCGCTCGCCGGAACTCTTCTTCGAGATCGACGCCGACGGTATGATCGAGACGCACCCGATGAAGGGCACGGCGCCGCGCGGCGCCACCAAGGCCGAGGACGCGCGGCTGAAGGCGTTCCTGCGCAACGACGAGAAGAACCAGGCCGAGAACCGGATGATCGTCGATCTCCTGCGCAACGACATCTCGCTGATCAGCGAGGTCGGCACGCTGGAAGTGCCGGAGCTGTTCCGCATCGAGACCTACCCGACGGTGCACCAGATGGTGAGCCGGGTGCGGGCGAAGCTCCTGCCGGATATCGGTATTCGCCAAGTCTTCGCAGCGCTCTTTCCCTGCGGCTCGATCACCGGCGCGCCGAAGATCCGCGCCATGGAGATACTGCACGATCTGGAGGGCGTGCCGCGCGACGTCTATTGCGGCGCCATCGGCTGGGTCGCGCCCGGCGGCACGATGCGGTTCTCGGTGGCGATCCGCACCATCTCGCTCTTTGCCGACGGCGAGGCTGTCTACAATGTCGGCGGCGGCGTCGTCTTCGATTCCACCGCCGAGGAGGAGTACCGGGAGTGTCTTCTGAAAGCGCGCTTCGCGACGGGAACCGTGCCGACTTCGAGCTGATCGAGACCATGCGTTGGGAGCCTGGCTCAGGCTTCCTGCGCTTCGAGCGCCACCTTGCGCGGCTTTATGCCTCGGCCGCGGAGCTCGGCTTTGCCTGCGATCCGCATCGGATCGGCGAAGTGCTGACGAGCGCGGTCGGGGGACAGCAGGGCATCCTGCGTACCCGCCTCGCCCTGCAGCGCAATGGCGAGGCGGGTACGC
>NZ_RZSR01000380.1:0-5236 GCF_004023265.1 Mesorhizobium sp. M1A.F.Ca.IN.020.06.1.1 | reverse complement strand
CGCTGCGCCTTCACGCCGAACTGGGGCAGGGGACTGCAATCGTCATCGATGCCCCACGCCGCGCCGACGGTTTTCGATTCAGCATCGGCGACGTAGCGCACATCAGCCTGCGGCGTGGCGCCAACTGCCCTGTGCTCTCGAACTGATCGCCGGCCTCACGAAGCCTTGGCGAAAAAGCCCTGATAATCGGACTTGGCCTGCAGCAGGCGCAGGATGTTCTCGCGCGAGCCGCGCACATGCGCGCGAGCGCGCTCGCCGGCCAAAGCGACATCACCGGCGCAGATCGCGTCGACGATGCCCGTATGCTCCTCGCGGGTGAGCTTCCACTCGTCCAGCCACAGAAGCTCGGTCCACACATATTGCTGGCATTTGTCGAGGATGCCGCAAAGCATGCCGTGCAGCATCTCGTTGCCGCTGATCTCGGCGATCACCCGGTGCAGATCGATGCCGACCTGCAGCTCCTCAAATTTCTCTCGTGTGCTGCGGTCGGGGATTGCCGCCAGCCGTTCGCATTCGGCGAGCATGTGGCGCAGCCGCGCCTTGTCGGCGGCGGTCGCGTTCGCCGCTGCCAGCTCGGTCGCGCGCCCGTCGAGCAGCTCGCGAATGTCGAAGGCCTCGCGGAACATGGTCAGGTTGAACTCGGCAACAATATAGCCCTGGCGCGGACGTCCGATCACCAGGCCGTCGCGCTCGAGACGGTTGAAGGCTTCGCGCACCGGCGTGCGGCTCACCTTCAGGCGCTCGGCGATCTCGTTCTCGGTCACGCGGCCGCCTGGCGGGATCTGGCCGGTGATGATCAACGCCTTCAGCTTCTCGAACACCGAATCGCGCAGCGTGTTCTTTCTCTCCTTGCTCAAGCGTCCCGCCTCCAACGGTCAGTCACGGATTCGCAGTCTAGTGCCTTTTGGCTCCTGCTTGAAACAGAGCCGTATCAAACGCTCCAGGCCCGAAGCCTCAACTCATCGCCGCCCAAAAAACGCTCGGCACATGTTGACATCGGCTTCCGGAGAATTACACTCAAAATTGTATACAAATTCGCATACCAAATCAACGATAATGGGAACACCGGTTGGAGAAGCGAAAATGACGAAGAGACTTTGCATTCACGGTCTGGCCGTAGCCGGCCTGCTGGCCTCGGCCGCCGTTCCGGCCTCGGCCGCCGACACCATCACCGTCGCCTCATGGGGCGGCACCTATCAGGAGGCACAGACCAAGGCCTTCTTCGATCCGACGGCCAAGGAGCTCGGCATCACCATCAAGCAGGACACCACCAACGGCCTCGACGACGTGCGCCTGCAGGTCACCGGCAATGCGGTGAAATGGGACATCACCGAGCTTGGCGCCGACGAATGCGCGCGCGGTTCCAAGGAGGGCCTGTTCGAAAAGCTCGACTACAACGTCATCGACAAGAGCGGCATCAACCCGAAGCTCGTCCATGACGACTGGGTTGGCATCTCCTACACGTCCGTCGTGCTGATCTACCGGACCGATGTTTTCGGCGACAAGGGACCGAAGACCTGGGCCGATTTCTGGGACGTGGAAAAGTTCCCGGGCCGGCGGGCGCTCTCCGGCAGCCAGGCGACGGAGACACTGAGCGTCGCGGCGCTCGCCAAAGGCACTCCGATCGACAAGGTCTATCCGGTCGACATCGACGGCGCGCTGCAATCCGTCGACAAGGTCAAGGGTCACATCGACGCTTGGTGGACCTCGGGCGCGCAGGCCATGCAACTCGTGAAGGACGGTGAGGTCGATATGGCGAGCATCTGGAACGGCCGCGCCGGCACCCTGAGGAAGGAAGGCGCACCTGTCAGCTTCTCCTTCGACCAGGGTGTGCTTACCGCCGACTGCATGGTCATCCCGAAGGGCTCGAAGAACAAGGACCTCGCGATGAAAGCGCTGGCCAAGTTCGTCAGCCCCGACCTCCAGGCCAATCTGCCGCTCTATGTCGACAACGGCCCGGCCAACGAGAAGGCCTTCGAGACCGGCAAGATCCCGCAGGAGCGCATCAAGGACATCAACTCCGCGCCCGACAACGTCAAGAAGCAGGTGCTTCAGGATCCCGAGTTCTGGCGCGACAACCTCGTCGAGGCGACGGAGAAGTTCAACAACCTGATCCAGCAATAACGACTGCGCGGCGGAGCGGCGCGACGAGGCGCTGCTCCGCCGCGCTATCAATGATCCGGAGTTGAAGGAGATGCTCTTGTCTCTTGCGCCGACAGCGCTTCCCATCGGCATCCACGGTATCGAGAAGCGCTTCGGCGCGCTCTCCATCCTGAGCGATCTCAGCCTCGATGTCGCGGCCGGTGAATTCCTGACGCTGCTCGGTCCGTCGGGGTCGGGAAAGACCACGCTGCTGATGATCCTGGCCGGCTTTGTGCGGGCCAATGCCGGCTCGATCAAGGTCGGCGGCGAGGAGATCATCACCATGCCGCCACACAAGCGCAACATCGGCATGGTGTTCCAGAACTATGCGCTGTTCCCGCATATGAACGTCTTCCACAACATCGCCTTTCCGCTGAAGCAGCGGCGCGTATCGGCGGCGGAAACGGCCGAGCGTGTCGAGCGGGCGCTGGACCTGGTGCAGCTGAAAGGTCTCGGCGAGCGCCGCGTCGACCAGCTTTCGGGCGGCCAGCGCCAGCGCGTGGCTTTGGCCCGCGCCATCGTCTTCGAGCCGCGCATCGTGCTGATGGACGAGCCGCTGTCGGCGCTCGACAAAGGCTTACGCGAGCACATGCAGATCGAATTGCGCAACCTGCATCGGCGGCTCGGCATGACAACGGTCTACGTCACGCATGACCAGCGCGAGGCGATCACCATGTCCGATCGCATCGCGGTCATGAATGCCGGACGCATCGAGCAGATCGACCAGCCCGAGGTGCTCTACGCCCGGCCTAAGACGAAGTTCGTCGCCGGCTTCATCGGCGAATCCAATTTCATCCCGGTCGAATGCCGCAACGGCAGCGTCTGGTATGAGGATCGGAAGCTGCGCATGAATGACCCGGCGCCGTCCGCCGGTCGGCACTTGATGGTGGTGCGGCCGGAGAAATTGCGGCTGCTCGCCGACGCGGATCAGGCACGTCCCGTCAACGCGCTGCCGGCAACGGTCGGCGATGTCATCTATCAGGGCGACAGCTTCATCTGCTATGCGACGCTTCGCGACGGCCGCCAGGTGACGCTGCGCGACTATTGTCGCAGCGACGTGCTGGCGAAGCTGCCGGCGCCGGGCGAGCCGATCGCGCTCGGCATCGATGCCCAGGACGTCGTGCTGGTGTCGGATCAATGAGCGTCGGGTCCGCCAGTCTTGGTCACGCCGTCGGGCAGGACGGGGAACTCAACGCCTGGGCATTGCGCTCGGATGCCAGGCGCCAGGCGCTGGGGCTTCTGGCGCTGCTGTCGCCCGGGCTGTTCCTGGTATTCGCCGTCATCATCGTACCGATCGGCTGGCTGTTCTGGTTGTCGCTGTTCGACGAGAGCGGCCAGCTCAGCCTCGCCAATTACGCGCGCTTCTTCGAGCAGGCGTCCTACATCAAGACCTTCGCGACCACATTCAAGGTTGCCTTTGTTGTCACCGGCGCCTGCGTGCTGTTCGGCTACCCGCTGGCCTATATGCTGTCGCAACTGCCGCGCCGCGCCGCCTCGATCTGCCTGATCTTCGTCATCCTGCCGTTCTGGACCTCGGTGCTGGTGCGCACCTATGCCTGGCTGGTCATCCTGCAGCGCAAGGGGCTGATCAACAATTGGCTGATCGATCTCGGCGTGATCGCCCAGCCGCTGCCGCTCGCCAACAATTTTGCCGGCGTCGTCATCGGCATGACCCACATCATGCTGCCCTTCCTGGTGCTACCGCTCTATGCTTCGATGAAGACCATCGATGTCGACTGCCTGCGCGCCGGCATGAATCTCGGCGCCAACCCCGCCGCCACCTTCCGCCAGATCTTTTTCCCGCTGTCGCTGCCGGGCCTCGCCTCCGGCGTGGTCATCGTCTTCGTGCTTTGCCTCGGCTTTTTCGTCACGCCGGCGCTGATGGGCGGCGGCAAGGTCATCATGTGGGCGATGCGCATGGAGCAGGCGACCAGCCTCTACTCGAACTGGGGCGCGGGTGCTGCGCTCGGCGTCGTGCTGCTTGCCGTCACGCTGGCGCTGCTCGGCTTCTTCCAGTGGCTGCTCGGCGCGCGCGCCACCGGCGTTTGGAGCCAGCGATGAGCGCCGAAAGCAGCCTGCCTATAACGCATTGGCAACGCCTCTGGCTCTATCTGCTGGGCGGCCTCGTCATGCTGTTTTTGATCGCGCCCTCGGTGATTATTGTCATCATGTCCTTCTCCGGCTCGACGCTGCTGCAGTTCCCGCCCGAGCAATGGTCGCTGCGCTGGTATGAGAGCTATTTCGGTTCCGTCGAATGGCGCGACGCCACCATCGTCTCGGTGAAGGTGGCGGTGATGACCGCGATCGTGGCGACGCCGCTCGGCACCGCAGCTGCCTATGCCATCAACGCCGGCACGCTCAGGCTGACCGGCGCCATCAATGCGCTGCTCACGGCGTCGCTGATCATTCCGGTCATCCTGATCGGCATCGGCACTTTCTTTCTCTATGCCCGCATTGGCCTCAACAACACGCTGACCGGCCTCGTCATCGCCCACACCGTCCAGGCGTTGCCGCTGGTCGTGCTCACCGTCCTGTCGGGGCTGCGCTCTTACGACATGAACCAGGAGATGGTGGCGCGCAGCCTTGGCGCCGGCCGCTTCGCGGCCTTTTTCCAGGTGACCATGCCGCAGTTGCGCTTCTCGATCGTCTCGGGCGCGCTCTTTGCCTTCATCACCTCCTTCGACGAGGTGGTGGTGTCGCTCTTCATCTCGGGCGGTGAGACCACGACGCTGACGCGCCGCATGTTCAATGCATTGCGCGACCAGATCGATCCGACGATTGCCGCCATTTCGACTTGCCTGATCGTGCTATCGATCGTCTTGTTGTCCGCCGCCCAGCTTTTCGGCCGCGGACGTTGAGAATACAGGGATACCTCGAACAGAATGCGTGATTTCCAGTTTCCAGGCCGCTCGCCGGTCCGCGCCACCGAAGCCATGGCCGCGACCTCGCATCCGCTCGCCACACTTGCCGCCATCGACATGTTGCGGTCCGGCGGCAACGCCATGGATGCGGCCGTCTGCGCCGCGGCCGTGCAGGCGGTTGTCGAGCCGCAATCCACCGGCATCGGCGGCGACTGCTTCGTGCTCTACTGCCC
>NZ_RZSR01000379.1:0-5246 GCF_004023265.1 Mesorhizobium sp. M1A.F.Ca.IN.020.06.1.1 | reverse complement strand
ATGCAGAAGTCCGTGGCTCGTGCCGCCAGCGCAGCCCGTCATGTGACGGCCTCCATCGGCGCGACCGCTCTGCAGGTGCAGTTCGAGGCGGAGCCGGTGGCGCGCCACTATATCCGCCCGGTCGAGAACGTTGTCGTGCCAATCTCGCGCAACCTGCAGCTCGTCGAGCTGACCGAGCGCACCTGCAAATGGCCCAACGGCGATCCGCTGTCGGAAGACTTTAGCTTCTGCGGCAACGACGCTGGCGAAACCGGGCCGTACTGCAAATACCATGCAAGGGTGGCGTTCCAGCCGGCGGCGGAAAGGCGCAGAAGCCGCTAAGCGAATAGCGAATAGCGAATAGCGAATAGCGAACGAAATAGGAATAACATCGATATTCGAGTCCGGCACAAGCTTCTTTATCGCTATTCGCTGTTCGCTATTTCACAGCCATCCATTCTTCCTGAACCGCCAATACAGAAACGCGCAGATCAGCGCGATGGCGGCCAGGACTGTCGGGTAGCCGTATTCCATCTTCAGTTCAGGCATGTCGTCGAAATTCATGCCGTAAATGCCGCGAAGGCCGTGGGCACCGCCAGGATGGCCGCCCATGAGGCCAGCTTCTTGGAGATCGCCGTTTCCTGGCTCTGTCCGACCAGAAGGCTTGCCTCGAAGGCGAAGGCGAGCACCTCGCGCAGGCTGTCGATCTTTTCCTGCACGGTGCGGATGTGGTCCGTCACGTCGCGGAACAGCGGATGCATGGCGGCATGGATCTGCGGCAGCTCGGCGCTGGTCAGCCGCCGGCAGACCTCGACCAGCGGCAGCGCCGCGTTGCGCAGCCTGAGCAGATCGCGGCGCAGCATGTAGAGCCGCTCGATGTCGCCACCGCTCATCGGCTTCAGCAGCACCTTGTCCTCGATCTGCTCGACCTCGTCCTCGATCTGCTCGAGCACAGGCATGTAGTTGTCGACGATGAAGTCGAGAATTGCATAGAGGACGAATCCTCGCCCTTGGCGAGCGAGGACGGGCAGCTTTCCCAGTGCTGGCGCACCGCGGCGTAAGAGGTCGACGGGCCGTGCCTGACGCTGACGATATAGCCGGTGCCGACGAAGAGATGCGTCTCGCCGAAGGTGACGCGGCCATCGATCAGTTGCGCTGTGCGGGCGACGATGAACAAGGCATCGCCATACTGTTCGATTTTCGGCCGCTGATGCGGGTGTTCTGCGTCTTCGATCGCCAGATCATGCAGATGGAACTGCGCCTGCACCCTAAGCAGCAGGTTGCGGTCCGGCTCGAGCAGGCCGATCCAGACGACATGGCCGGGCTTTGCCGCCCATATGCCGGCCTCTTCGATCGTAATGTCGGCGACGCGCTTGCCGGCGGAATAGACGCTGCACGCAACAATGCCGGATGTCGGCTGCGGGGCCGCGGTCAGGTTTCGAACTTGCTCCATCGCAAAACCTCCGAGACGGCGACTGACAAAACTGCTGCACCTGGAATAGCTTAGCCTAAATTGGAAAGCCGTTCGAGTGGCCGCCCCTTCACTTGGCCGATCTTGGGTCGCCGATACCGCGTCACCCGGCCGATACTGGGCCAGGCAACACCACCTGGTCGGTCTTGTCGCCCTTCGGCCGCTCGGCCGGCATCTGGTCGCCGGTGACGATGTAATAGATGGTTTCGGCGATGTTGGTGGCGTGGTCGCCGATCCGCTCGATGTTCTTGGCGCAGAACAGCAAGTGGGTGCAGGGGGTGATGTTGCGCGGATCTTCCATCATATAGGTCAGAAGTTCACGGAACAGCGAAGTGTACATGGCGTCGATCTGGTCGTCGCGGTCGCGCACGAAGCCGATCTTCTCGACCGAGCGCGAGGCATAGACGTCGAGCACTTCCTTAAGCTGCGTCAACGCCAGATCGGCTAGCGCCTTGAGGCCGCGGAAGAGGCTGCTCGGCTGGCGGCCGTCAATGACCGCCGCGACGCGCTTGGCGACGTTCTTGCCGAGATCGCCGACGCGCTCGATGTCGGCCGAGATGCGGATGGCGCCGACGATCTCGCGCAGGTCCGTCGCCATCGGCTGGCGCCTGGCGATGATGACGATCGCCTTGTCGTCGATCTCGCGCTGTCCCTCGTCGAGAACGAGATCGTCCTGGATGACTTTCTGTGCCAAACCCGGATCGGCGTTCACGAGGGCCGCGATAGCCTGCTCGACCATGCGCTCGGCATGCCCGCCCATGGCGGCGATGCGCTTCGACAGGAATTTCAGTTCTTCGTCATAGGCACTGACAATGTGGACGGACTGCATCGATATGCCTTCTCGGTTCCTGCCGGCTGGTGCGTTCCCTCAACCTGCCGCTGATACGCGAGCCGGATGACAGAAAAAAGAAAATGCCGGTTGCCAACCAATATAGGATCATTGAGCCGGCAAATGAACCGTGAACGCCGCGCCCTTGCCGACTTCCGACTTGATCGACAGCCTTGCGTTATGACGTGTCAATATATGCTTGACGATCGAAAGGCCAAGGCCGGTGCCTTTCTGAGTCCGGCTGTTTTCCACGTCGACGCGGTAGAAGCGCTCCGTGATGCGGGGGATGTGTTCCTCGGCAATGCCTGGACCATAGTCCCTTATGGTCACGTCGATGCCTGGGTCGTGGCCGTCCTCGGCGTGTGCTATCGACACGGTGACGCGTCCGCCCGACTGGCCGTATTTGCAGGCATTCTCCAGCAGGTTCTCGAAAACCTGGAAGAGCTCGTCGCGGTCGCCCGGCACGGAAATCGGCCCATCGATGAAGTCCCGCTCGATGGCGATGCCGTTCTCGTTGGCCAGCGGCGCGAGCGAGTCGATGACGCTGTCGATGGTCTGTCGAAGGTCGACTTCGGTCCCCGGCCGCAGATAGGGCTTCATCTCCAGCCGCGACAGCGACAACAGGTCGTCGATCAGGCGCGCCATGCGGCCCGTCTGGTTCTGCATGATCTGCAGGAACTGGTCGCGCGCCGCCGCGTCGTTGCGGGCAGGCCCGCGCAACGTCTCGATGAAGCCGGCGATCGAGGCGAGCGGGGTGCGCAGCTCATGGCTGGCATTGGCGATGAAGTCGGCGCGCATGCGCTCGATGCGGCGCGCCTCGCTCTGATCCTTGAACACCAGCACGTAAAGATCGGTGCCATGGCCGACCGAGGACGCGCTCACCCGGTATGTGCGCTCGACCGGCAGCTTTTCCGTGTAGTCGACGACATCGGACGCCATAGTTCCCGAGACGATCCCGTCAAGCAAAGCCTGCATTTCCGGCGCGCGGAATTTGAGCGACAGCGACATGCCGGGGGCCAGCCCACCGAAGGCGGCAAAGGCGGCCGCGTTGGCGTGGACGATAGTGGCGGTCCGGTCGAAGATGATCAGCGGATCGGCAACGGCGGCGGCCAGATATTCGCCGGACAGCCGCTGCAGCCCGCCGACTTCGACGGCGGCAGTCCCGCCGGCTGACTGGCGCTCGGCGGCGGTCGGCAGCATTGCGGCCGCGACCAGCAACGCGAGGGCCAGCAGAGGCACAAAGATCGAAAGGCCGCCGAAACCATAGACGCCGAGGACCGCGACCAGGGCCGCGGCCAGCAACCAGCGGCTGCGCCGCAGCTGGGCTATGGCTGCCCGCGTTGCGCCTTTCTGGTCTGCGCCCTTATCGACCATGCGCTGCCTCGTATCCCCGTCGGTGAAAGGTCAGCCGACTGGACCTGCGCATGACCCCCAAAAATCGGAATCGATTTTCTGGAGTGTTCATGCGCAAAATCAAAGTGCTACCGCGCGTCCAGACGGACGCAACGCCTCAGAGGCTCCCATAGCACGAGTCCGCAAGCTGGAAAGGTTCGCCCCGATGAAAAAAGCCGAGGGAAATGCCGACGCGGCGCCTGCCGCAGGACCGATCAAGATGAGGATAGGGGGTAAGGAACGCGAGTTCGACATCGACAACCCGGTGCTGCCGGACTGGATCGAGGACAACAAGCTGACCGCCGGCGGCTATCCCTACGACAAGAAGATGAAGGGTGAAGAGTACGACGAGGAACTCGAGCGGCTGCAGATCGAGCTGGTCAAGGCGCAGGCCTGGCTGCAGGCGACCGGCAAACGGGTGTTGGCGCTGTTCGAGGGGCGCGACGCGGCTGGCAAGGGCGGCACGATCTTCGTCCTGCGGCAGTACATGAACCCGCGCACGGCACGCAACGTGGCGCTGACCAAGCCGACGCCGACGGAGCATGGCCAATGGTACTATCAGCGCTATGTCGACCATTTCCCGACCTCCGGCGAGTTCGTCACCTTCGACCGCTCCTGGTATAACCGCGCCGGCGTCGAGCCGGTCATGGGATTCTGCACCCCGGAGCAGCACGAGACATTCCTCGACGAGACGCCGCATTTCGAGCGGATGATCTGCAACGAGGGTATCCACTTCTTCAAATTCTGGCTGAACATCGGTCGCGAGACGCAGCTTGAACGGTTCCATGATCGCCGCTGGTCGCCATTGAAGAACTGGAAATTCTCGCCGATCGACGTCGCCGGCATCAGCAAATGGGACGATTACACCAAGGCGCGCGACCTGATGTTCGAGCGCACTCACAAGGAGTTCGCGCCCTGGATCATCGTGCGCGCCAACGACAAGCGCCGTGCGCGGCTTGCGGTGATCCAGCGTATCCTTCTGTCCTTGCCTTATGACGGCCGCGACCTCGACGCCGTCGGCAAGCCCGACAAGAAGATCATCGGGGAAGGCCGGTCGTTCCTGGAGAAATAGCTTGCACCGTGCCCGCGGCCGGCGGCCAACACTACAGCGCCGCGCACCTTCGCGGGTACGCGGCGCTGAGACTTTCCACCAAGGTGTCACGCCGCGAGGCGGGCGATCCGCTGCAAACGCTTCAGCGTGGCGTCGTCCTGCAGCGCTTGCTGGAACAGCGATATCTCATGGTCGATGCGGTCGCACAGAACGTCCGTATCCCCCTTGAGCAGGCCGCGGGTCTGCAACAGCGCGGCAACCGGCTTCTTGGCGAGCTGCCTTGCCCGCGCCAAGGCTATTTCCTCGGCGCTGCCTTCCACGATCTCACCGACAAGGCCAAGCGCCTTGGCGTCGTCGACGCCCAGCGTGTCGCCCAGGCAGAAGAAGCGGAAGGCGCCGGCATAGCCGAGCTTCTGGGGCGCCAGGATGCTGGTCGCCGCGTCCGGCACCAGGCCGAAATCGACGAACGGCACCCTGAACGTGCTGCCCCTGGAGGCGATCACCATGTCGCAGTGGAACAGGAT
>NZ_RZSR01000378.1:0-5249 GCF_004023265.1 Mesorhizobium sp. M1A.F.Ca.IN.020.06.1.1 | reverse complement strand
CCTCATAGGCGATGCCGGCCTCGCGAAGTGCTGCCATTTCCTCGCCCGCCCGCCCGAACACAAGCGGATCGCCTGATTTCAGCCGCACCACGCGCTTGCCGGCGCGGCCAAGCTCGATGAGCAGAGCGTTGATTTCTTCCTGGCTCTTGGAATGGCAGCCCTTGCGCTTGCCGACAGGCAAGCGCTCGGCATCGCGGCGCCCCATGGCGACGATCGCTTCCGGCACCAGCGCGTCATAGACGATCGCGTCGGCCTCCATCAGCAGGCGGTGGGCGCGCAGCGTCAAAAGATCCTCCGCGCCCGGGCCGGCGCCGACCAGAGCGATGTGACCTGCGGTCGGCGCGTCCGAAGTCAAAAGCTCAAGCGCAGCGCTATGCGCCCTGGCGAACTCTCCGGCTTCAACCGCCTTGGCCGGGAGGCCGGCGAAGAAATCGCTCCAGAACCGGCGGCGGCGATTGCCTTTCGGCAGCCGCTCGGCAGCAGTGCGAAACGACGACGCCAAGGCCGCCAGCCGGCCAAGCGACGGCGACAGCATGCGATCGATGCGCACCCGCAGCAGCTGCGCCAGCACAGGGCCGGCGCCCTCGGTGCCGATGGCGATGGCGACCGGCGCGCGGTTGACCAGCGCCGGGGTGAAGAAATCGCAGAGCTCAGGCCGGTCGACGGCGTTGACCGGAATGCCCAGCCGGCGGGCGTCTTCGACCACGCGGCGGTCGAGCGCCTCGTCGCCGCTGGCGGCAAACACCATGGCCGCGTCCTCGAGGTGCGCGGCATCGTAGGCGACATCGACGTGGACAGCGCCGGCGGTAGCAATGAAATTCAGAAGCTCGGGATCGGCATTGTCCGCAATGATGCGCAGCGTCGCGTTTGACTGAGCAAGCAGCCTGGCCTTGGCCAGTGCCTCCTCGCCGTTGCCGACGATGGCCACGGCTTCGCCGTCGACCCGCAGGAAGACGGGGAAGGCGTTGAGCTTGGCATTGGCTGGCGACATGGCGATAAACAGTACGAGAACAGTCTGGCAGTTTTATGCGGGCCTGGGAAAAACCAGAAGGCAAGCAGTCGCGCATCCCTTGATGGCAGGCAATCGCTTTTTCGCAGCCGCGAAAGGCAGGAGAAAAAAATTCTACGCCGGACCTCGAGGTGGTCGGGCACCTATCCGAGAGCTATTGATCCGGCATAGTTTTTAGCGCCGTGCAGCCGACACGGCAAAACGGTTTTTTCTAAATTCTACCAACCTAGTAGATTAAGACGCGGTCTTGCTGGTGGGTGAGATCGCTGCCGCTTGCAGCACATCCTGCAGTCGTTAGTTGATGCGGAACTATCATGCTCGGCGGCACGTTTCGCTAACGATCCATCCCGTCGGTCGAGCCGCTCTCGCGGGGCTCGATTTGTGCTCAAGGCAAGGAGGAAAATCATGAACATCAAGCTTAAACGCGGTCTCTGGGTGGTCGTGGCCGACGGCGAGAAGGCGCTTTTCCTCCGCAATGAAGGCGACAGCAAGTTTCCGAACCTCGAGGTGGTTCAGGAGATGGAGCAGGAAAATCCCGCCACCAGGGAGCAAGGCACCGATAAACCGGGCCGGTATGCCGAAGGGCCACGCAGCGCGATCGAAGAAACCGACTGGCATCGCCTCGGCAAGGAACGTTTCGCAAGCGATATTGCCGATCGGCTCTACAAGCTTGCACATCGGGGTGAGTTCGACCAGCTCGTGCTGATCGCGCCGCCGCAGGTGCTCGGCGAGATGCGTCAGAAGCTGCACAAGGAAGTCAGTGAAAAAGTGCAGGCCGAAATCCCCAAGACGCTGACCAATCATACCGTCTTCGACATCGAGAATCTGCTCAAAGCGGCCTGAGCGGCACGCAGGAACGCACAGTGCAGGGGATTGATGCCGTGGCCCCCTCATGGCGGCTCGCTCTGATTTTCTCATCCGGCGCCCGATCGCGGCGCCGATTTCCGTGTAGCGGTGGTTGCGTCACCGCCCCTCCCCCGACCATATTGCGAAGGGGCGACGGCCCTCGGGCGGCGCTTATCGACATCGTGAATTCTCGAAAGGCGCTCCATAGACAATGCCGCATGACACGCCCCTGATCGCCACCATCGTCGCCGGTTTGGGGCTTGCCTTCGTTTTCGGAGCATTGGCCAACCGATTCCGCATCCCGCCGCTGGTCGGCTATCTGGTGGCCGGCGTGCTGGTCGGTCCGAACACGCCGGGCTTCGTCGCCGACGCCAGCCTTGCCAACGAACTCGCCGAGATCGGCGTCATCCTGCTGATGTTCGGCGTCGGCCTGCATTTCTCGCTGAAGGATCTTTTGTCGGTCCGCGCAATCGCCGTGCCCGGCGCCGTCGTGCAGATCGGCTTTGCCACGCTGCTCGGCGTCGGCCTCGCCTGGCTGCTTGGCTGGTCGCTCGGCGCCGGCCTTGTCTTCGGCCTCGCGCTCTCCGTCGCCTCGACCGTCGTCCTGCTGCGCGCCATGCAGGAGCGGCGGCTGATCGAGACCGAGCGCGGCCGCATCGCCGTCGGCTGGCTGATCGTCGAGGATTTGGCCATGGTGCTGGCGCTGGTGCTTTTGCCGGCGCTCGCCGGCGTGCTTGGCGGCCAGCCGCAGGCCGACGACCATGCGAGCCTGCTTTCGCTGCCCGCCAGCCACGGCATATGGGGCGTGGTCGGCATAACGCTGGCCAAGGTCGTCGCCTTCGTCGTCGTCATGCTGGTCGTAGGCCGCAGGGTCATCCCCTGGATCCTGCACTATGTCGCCCATACCGGCTCACGCGAGCTGTTCCGGCTCTCGGTGCTTGCCATCGCGCTCGGCGTCGCCTTCGGCGCGGCGAAGCTGTTCGGCGTCTCGCTGGCGCTCGGCGCCTTCTTCGCCGGCATGGTCATGAGCGAGTCCGAGCTCAGCCACCGGGCGGCGGAAGAATCGCTGCCGCTGCGCGACGCTTTTTCCGTGCTGTTCTTCGTTTCCGTCGGCATGCTGTTCGATCCGTTCAGCCTGGTCAGCAACGGCCTGCCGATCCTGGCGACCTTAGCCATCATCCTCATCGGCAAATCGCTCGCCGCTTTCGTCATCGTCATCGCCTTCCGCTATCCGGTCGCGACCGCGCTGATTATCTCGGCCAGCCTTGCCCAGATCGGCGAATTCTCCTTCATCCTGGCCGAGCTCGGCGTCGGGTTGAAGCTTCTGCCCGAACAGGGCCGCGACCTCATTCTGGCCGGCGCCATCCTGTCGATCCTGCTCAACCCGCTGATGTTCCTGATCGTCGACAGGATGAAGCCGTGGCTGGAAAAGCGCGCCGGCAAAACGGCAGAGCCCGAGGAATCAAGGCCGATCGGCCCGGCGACCGAGCCCGGCCAGGTGGCCTCGGCGGCGGCAGTGTCTGAAAGCGAGAATGGTCTGCCGCCGCGAACGGGACTCACCGACCATTCCATCCTGATCGGCTATGGACGTGTCGGCAGCCTCGTGGGTGCCGCGCTGAAACAAGCCGCCCTGCCCTTCCTGGTCGTCGAGGATGCCGACAAGACGCTGGCGAAGCTGAGGGCCGACGGCGTCGAAACGGTGGCCGGCAATGCCGCCAATGCGGACGTCTTCGCGGCAACCAATCCGGAAGGCGCCAAACGGCTGATCCTCGCCATCCCCAACGCCTTCGAGGCGGGACAGGTGGTGCTGCGGGCGCGCGCGGTCAATCCCGGCATCAGCGTCATTGCGCGCGCCCATTCCGATGCCGAGGTCGAGCATCTCAAGGCTCTCGGCGCCGACACCGTGATCATGGGCGAGCGCGAAATAGCACGCGGCATTGTCGAGGCGGTTACCGGCATGTCACCCGCTCGGCTGGACGACGCCGCTGTCGAGATCAGGCCGCGGCCTGCCTGACGCTCGTCTGCACAAACCAAGCGGATCAGGAAACGAATAACGGAAGCGATGTCGCTGAGATGGAAGTCACACGTGCTGGCCGCCATTGATGTGGATTTCCGAGCCGGTCACGTAGGACGCCTGGCCCGAACACAGGAAAAAGATGATGTCGGCCACTTCCGACGTGGCGCCCAGCCTTCTCAGCGGGATCGTCTCGACGATCTTGTCGGTGCCGGGCGACAGGATCGCCGTGTCGATCTCGCCCGGCGCGATCGCATTGACGCGGATGCCGTGCGGCCCGAAGTCATGCGCCATCTCGCGCGTCAGAGAACCCAGCGCCGCCTTCGACGTCGCATAGGCCGTGCCGGCAAATGGATGCACGCGCGTGCCGGCGATCGAGGTGACGTTGACGATTGAGCCCTTGGCGGCGGCGAGTTCCTTGAACAGCCCTCTCGCCAGCATGATCGGGGCGAAGAAATTGACCTGGAACACGTCGCGCCAGACATGCATCGGCGTCTCGATCGAGTTCATCCGGCCGCCGTCCTTGAGCTTCGGCGAGATGCCAGCATTGTTGACCAGCGCGTGCAACTGCCCGCCATGCGCCTCCAGCCGGTGGCGGATTTCCGAGACGGCAATGCCGACATCCTCCTGGTCGGCAAGGTCGACCTTGATGTGGTCTTCGGGACCCGCCGGCCATGGACAGTCCTCGGCAAAGGCCTGTCGCGAGCAGGTGATGACGCGCCAGCCCTCGCGTGAAAAGCGTTTCACCGTCGCATGGCCGATGCCGCGGCTGGCGCCGGTGAGCACGATGGTTTTTCTGCTGTCGATTTCGGCCATGGCTTGATCTCCGGCCGGACATGTAGCCGAAGGCGCCAGCCATTGCGAGAGGCGAGTTGCCCCTCAACCGCCGCTGAGGATGTCGAGAATCGACGTCTGCCGCCTTTTCTTCGGGCCGCCGACATCGCCGGGCGGCACCGGATGCCCGACCGAGGCGGTGGTACCGCCGTCGCTCGGCATATCGAAGCCATCGGCATCGACCGTCTGGGCTGGACGCGCCTGCCGTGCGGGCGCCTGGGCGACAGGGCTCGACTGGCCGACGGGCGCGGGCGGCGCCGGCTGCGAGTTGTCCGCCGAGGGTATCTCGTCCGGCACAACCGTATCGGGCGGCGTCGATTTCCACGTGCCGGGCAACGGCCTGACCGGCAAGCCTTCATGCGCGGCGACCATGAATTCGTGCCAGGCCTGCGCCGGCAAGGCGCCGCCGGTCACCTTCTTCATCGGGCTGCCGTCGTCATTGCCGAACCACACACCCGTCGTGAGGTTGGCGGTATAGCCGACGAACCAGGCGTCGCGTGAATTCTGGCTGGTGCCGGTCTTGCCGGCCGAGGGCCAGTTGAAGGC
>NZ_RZSR01000377.1:0-5253 GCF_004023265.1 Mesorhizobium sp. M1A.F.Ca.IN.020.06.1.1 | reverse complement strand
CTGGAACTGCGTGCCGCGGCTCGGGACGACCTTCGGCAGCGTGGCGAGGATGTCCTTCCAGACCGCCTGGCCGCCCCAATAGGGCTGGCCCTGCGCGACGTAAGGATCGTCGAGCGCGGAAATCAGCGACGGCACCAGGCCGAAATCCTTCAGCATGGTGATCTGGCCTTCATTGGTCTCCAGCGTGTATTTCAGATAGGCGTAGGCCGCTTCCTTGTTCTTGCTGGCCGAGGTGATGGCCAAAGAGGAGCCGCCGAGATTGGCGGCGCGCGGGCCGTCGGCGGTCAGGCTCGGCATCAGGTAGACGCCCCATTTGCCGCTTTCCTTCGGCGATTCGGTGCGGATCGTGCCCTCATACCAGCCGCCATAGACCTGGGTGGCGACCGTGCCGGCGGTGTTGTTGGTGATCTTGGTCGACCAGTCGGCGGAAGAAACGATGCCGGCGTCCTTCATTTCCTTGACCTTGGTCATGGCGTCGACGCATTTCGGCTGGTTGACCGTGATCGACTGGCCGTCCTCGGCGAAATAGGCGCAGCCCTGCTCATTGGAGATCATGCGGAAGAATTCGGTATCGCCGTTGAAGTCGGCGTTGGTCATTATGACGCCGGGGTTGGCGGCCTGGATCTTCTTGCCGGCGGCGATGAAATCATCCCAGGTCTTGATCGATGCGGGGTCGACACCGGCCTTCTCGTAGAAGTCGCGGCGGTAGAAGACGGCGACCGGGCCGGAATCCCAGGGCATCGCATAGGCCTTGTCGCCGACCTCGAGCTCGGTGCGCTTGAAATCGGGGAATTTCTTCTGGTCTTCCGCGCTGTAGCCCAGCGTGTGCAGGTCGACGAAGCAGTCCGGGAACTGGCTCCAATAGTTCTCGGCCTCGCCGTTCTCGATCGAGACGATGTCGGGCAGACCGACGCCACCGGCGGCGCAGCCGGCGATCGACTTGTCATAGGTCGGCTGGTTGCCGAGGTCCTGAACGGTGACCTTGATGTCGGGGTACTTCTTGTTGAAGCCTTCGACGGTGGCCTTCAGCGACGAAGCGGCGATGTTCCAGCTCCAGATCGTGAGTTCGCCGGATTGCGCCAAAGCGGGGCCGGAGCCCAGGGCAAGCAAAAGCGCGGCGCAGGTCAGTGTGGTGCGCATTGAAATCCTCCCATTTCGTTTGCTCTCTCACCGTGAGCCTGGCTAGATTATGCGGCGCGGAAGGCTTGTCCCCGACAAAGGGAATAAGAAATTGGCGGAAAGTAAGATGCCTCAGCGTCCGTTCTACCAGCCAGGCGCGAGCAGCGTCGAAGGCCTGCCGCTGGCCTTGCAGATGTTCCACAACCAGCCGTTGGTGATGCTGAAGCCGCATTGGCACGCCCAGGTCGAGGTCAACTTCATCGTGCGCGGCAGCGTGCACTACCGCATGGCGGAGCATGAGATCGCGCTCTCTGCCGGTGAGATGTGCCTGTTCTGGGGCGGGCTGCCGCACCAGATGGATGATCTCACCGATGACGCCATCTATGCCGGCGCGCATCTGCCGCTGGTGCATTTCTTCAGGCTGCATCTGCCGGCCGATGTCCGGCATCGGCTGATGACGGGCGCGACGCTGGTGACGAATGCCACCGACCAGTCCGACAACGACAATTTCAAGCGCTGGAACGAGTATGCGCGCTCGGGCGATGCGGCCAAGGCCGAACACGCCGTCAACGAGCTGCTCTTGCGGTTGGAGCGCGTGCGCTTCGAGCCGTACCGGCTGGTGCCGGCAACCGCGTCCGGACACGGCGCCGGCAGCGCCTTCGACCAGCAGTCCTCGCGAAATGTCGGGCGCATGTGCGATTTCATCGCCGAGAATTTCCTCTACGACATCGACTGCGTGAACATCGCGGCGGCGGCCGACATCCATCCGAAATACGCCATGAGCCTGTTCAAGAAATCGACCGGCATGACGCTCAACGAATATGTCAATCTGCTGCGGCTGAGCTATGCCCAGGCGCTTTTGATGCATGAGGGCGCCAATGTGCTGAAGGTCGCCATGGACTCGGGCTTCGGCTCGCTCAGCGCCTTCAACAAGTCGTTCCGCAAGCTTGCCGGCATGTCGCCCTCCGATTTTCGCAGGGCGGGCGTGCGCTGAAGCCCGCCGTCAGGCGGCCGGCTCCCTCACCGCGGGGAAGTCGACGATGACGGCAAGCCCTGGATGGTTGTCCTCCAGCGTGATCGACGCGCCATGCAGGTCGGCGACCGCCTTGACGAGGCTTAGGCCGAGGCCGCTGCCCGGCGTCGTGCGGCTGGAATCCAGCCGGTAAAGCCGCTGAAAGACCTTTTCGCGCTCGCCGGCCGGAATGCCGGGCCCATCGTCGCGGACATGGACGAGGACACGCTCGCCCTGCTTTGTCACCGACAGCTCGATCGCTGTGCCGGGGGGACAGTGCCTGAGCGCGTTCTCGACTAGGTTGGCGAGCATCTGCATCAGCAGGTCGCGGTCCCCGTGGACGTACCATTTGGTGTCCGGAACGAGCGTCGTCGACAACGATTTTCCGTCATCCTCGGCGACGTCGGCATAGACCTCGCCGATGGTGTCGACGACACTGCCGACGTCGAGATCGACAAAGCGGGCCTTGCGCGCGCCGGCCTCGATCTGAGCGATGCGCAGCAGCGCATCGAAGGTGTCGTTGATCTGCCGGCTTTCGCTGCGCGCATCGGCCAGCTCGGCTGAAACGGTCTCGCCGGAGGCGGTCTTGTCGGCAGCCTGCTCCAGGATCATCTGCAGGCGGTTGAGCGGCGTCTTCAGGTCGTGCGCGATGTTGGCGCTCACCTCCCGCATGCCGTCGACCAGGCCCGACAAGCGGTCGAGGGCTGCGTTCACCTGGGTGGACACGGCGTCGATGTCGTCGCCATTGCCGGTCAACGGGATGCGCGCGTCGAGCCGTCCGTGCGAGACGTCGACCATGGTGGCGGCAATGCCGTCGAGCCGCCGCTGGACGCGCGAGGCGAGCAGGGCGCCGCCGGCAATGGCGAGCCCGGTGATAAACAGCGTGCCCCAGCCGAAGCTCATCAGCACGATGGTCTTCAACTCGTCCGTCTCGGCAAGCGAGAAGGCAACCGTCAGATTGTTGCCGCCGACCTCGCCGGTATAGGCGCGGTACATCGTGTCGGGCGGCACGCCCGGCAATCTGGCGGCGAACATCGAGAAACCGTCGGGCAGGCCGGAGGCGGTGAAATTGCCTGCCAGACGGTTGCCGGCGGGGTCGGTCAGCGAGAAAAGCTGGTCCTTGTCGGGGCTGAGGTCGGCGTTGTTGTTGACCGAGGCGACAAGATCCTCCTTGTCGTTGGCGGCATAGGTCAGGGCAACGACCGAATAGGTCTCCTTGATGGACTTATCGAGCCGCCTCGCCAGATCGGCGCTCATCAGCTGATAGACGACCGCGCCGGACAGGATGAAGGCGAGCACGAACAGGAAGGCAAAGGTCAGTGCCAGGCGGAACGGCGTGCTGCGCAGCAGGCTGGGGCGTGCTTCCTTCATCGTTTCAGGCGGGGCTCGGCCAGAACAGCCATAGCAGGGCCAGGGCCGCCACGATCCAGACGGCAATCATGAAGATCAGACCGGTCAGGCTGACCGGCCGGGTGCTGCGCGTGGCGGTGTCGCGGAATTCCCGCATGAGCCCGGCCGGAACCAGCTTTACCGCAAGCAGGATGCCGAGCGGAACGATTACAAGATCGTCCAGATAGCCGATGATCGGAATGAAATCCGGAATGAGGTCGACAGGGCTCAGCGCATAGGCCGCGACCGCGCCGGCCACGACCTTTGCGTACCAGGGGACGCGTGGATCGCGGGCGGCAAGCCAGAGCGCCACGACGTCGCGCTTCATGCGAAGCGCCCATTGCCTTGTGGAGTCCAGCATCGCCATGTCGCTTATATACGGACAGCCGGCCGGAGGCGCGAGCTGCGATCAGGCATGGATCGTCAACCCTGCGCGTGCAGGCTGTAGCCGGTGTTGCGCACGGTATGGATGAGCGGCACGTCGAACGGCCTGTCGACCTTGGCCCTGAGCCGGCTGATATGGGTTTCGACGACGCTGGTCTTGGGGTCGAAATGGAAGTCCCAGACGCGCTCCAGAAGCATGGTGCGGGTAATCACCCGGCCCTCGCCGCGCATCAGCACTTCGAGCAGGCTGAACTCCCGGGGCTGCAGGTCGATGGTCCTGCCCTGCCTGGTCACGCGCCGCATGATCAGGTCCATTTCGAGGTCGGCGACACGAAGGCTGGTCTTCTGCTCCTGCGCCGCCGGCCTCCGGCCGAGCGCGTTGATGCGGGCAAGCAGTTCGGAAAAGGCGAAGGGCTTGACCAGATAGTCGTCGCCGCCGGCCTCCAGCCCTTCCACCCGGTCGTCGACGCCGCCGATCGAGGTCAGGAATATCGCCGGCGTCTTGATGCCCGCCGCTCGCACCGCCTTGATCATCGACAGGCCGTCGAGACCGGGGACCATACGGTCGGCAACGATGACGTCATAGGCATTGCGGGTTGCCGCGGCGAGCGCTTCGTGGCCATTGCGCAGGAGATCGCAGGCGTGCCCGGCCTCGCTCAGTCCCCTGACGATGTAGTCGGCAGTCCTTGGGTCATCCTCAACCAGCAGCAGTCGCATCTTGGCCTATCGTCCGGTGTCGAGTTCAAGCGGCACGGTAGCATCGGCGAGGCCCCATTCCCACAAGCCGGACTTACGCAGGCCTGTCCGGGTCCTTACAAATTCGTAAGAATGATCGAAAATAATGGGAAGACCTCGCCGCCGGGCGCGAGAAAGGTTAGGGGAGCGCTGGCCCGGCCGGAGTGACTCAAATCGAATGGCTTACACATCGCTCAAGTCAGCGCCAAAGGCCTTCGACCAGCACAAGCGCCTGATCGTCGTCCAGGTCGCCGCAGTGACGGCCATCGTCTTGCTGCTGTTTGCCAAGCCGTTCCTCAGCGAGGGCTCGAGCGGACACGAGCTGATGGAGACGGCCGGCTTCGGCTTCGTGCTCGTCTGCTTTCTCGGCCGGCTGTGGAGCATTCTTTATGTCGGCGGCAGGAAGAACGACGAGCTGGTCGTCTCCGGTCCGTTCTCGATGAGCCGCAATCCGCTCTATTTCTTCTCGATCATCGGAGCGGTGGGTATCGGATTCGGCCAGAAACGCGGCGTCCGCTCGGCATAGGCCGTGTAGGCGGCGCCGAACTTGCCGGACAGGAACTCGGCCTCCCGGCCGGCGGTGAACGGGAAGACGAGGAAGCTTGCAAGCCCAA
>NZ_RZSR01000376.1:0-5263 GCF_004023265.1 Mesorhizobium sp. M1A.F.Ca.IN.020.06.1.1 | reverse complement strand
AGATGTGCTTCCTCAACAAGGGCGAAATCCGCTTTCAGTCAGCTTGAGGGCGATCCTGACCGGGGCTATGCCTCCGATCTCGCAAAGGACACGGCTTCATGGTCGAAATCGTCAAACCGGCGCTCGAGCATCTGCCATCCTACAAGGCGGCGCTGGAGCGCGGCTGGTCGCCGGACAATGTGCGGCTGCTGGAGGCTACGCGCGAGCAGCTTGAGGCGATCGAACAGGATCCGGCGGCATTCCTTGCCGGCCTTGACGATCCCGACGCCAAGGGGCCGCCGATCGCGCTGCCGGACGGCACAATGGTGCCACGCCTGCCGGGCTTCCGGCGCTGGATCTGGGACGGCGAGGCCGCCGGCTCGATCGGGCTTCGCTGGCAGAAGGGCACGTCGGCGCTGCCGCCGCACGTGCTCGGCCACATCGGCTATGCCGTGATGCCATGGAAGAAGGGGCGCGGCTATGCCACCGAAGCGCTGCGGCTGATGCTTCACGAGGCAAGGGCGGTCGGTCTCGACTATGTCGAGATCACCACCGATCTCGACAATCTTGCATCCCAGAAGGTGGTGCTCGCCAATGGCGGCATTCTCGTCGGGCGGTTCGCCAAAGTCGCCGCCTATGGTGGCGCGGAGAGCCTCAAGTACCGGATCGACCTTTAGGTCTCAAGGCAAGCGAACTTGAGAACTTTATTCGCCGGGCCTGGCCAGTCTTCCTTCTGCGGCCTTGTAGTAGAACTGGCTCGCGACAAGCCAGCCTTTCAGCGGCCTGAGCGGCGGAATGCAGGTCGCAAGGATGATCGGCACCGAAACGAAGGCGTGGAACCACATGGATGGCTCGAACGTCACCTGCGCCCAGACGGCGAACAGGACGGAGGGCACGCAGGCAAAGCAGATGACGAAGAAGGCGGGTCCGTCGGCCGGATCGGCAAAAGAATAGTCGAGCCCGCACACTTCGCATTTCGGCGCCAGCTTCAGAAATCCGTCGAACAGCCGGCCCTCTCCGCAACGCGGGCATCGCCCGCGGATGCCGACCCGCCAGGGTTCGAGGTGGGGATAGTGCGCGTCGTGCATGGTCATCACTCCAGGACCTCGCATGCATTCGATCGGCCTTGAGGTCACGCATACATACTAATATGATTATTGTATGCATACAATGCGACAAAATGTATGGATGCCGGTGGCATGAACAGTGAAGGGGACCTCAGCTGGCTTTCTCCCTTGGCGGAAGACTCACGGCCGCTCTATCTCAAGATCGTCGAGGCGCTTGCGGCTGCCCGCTCGATCGGGCGGCTGCAACCGGGGGACAGGCTGCCGCCGCAGCGAGAGCTTGCCCGCTTCCTTGGCGTGGATCTGACCACGGTCACCCGGGCGTTCACCGAAGCCCGCCGCAGGAACCTGATCGATGCAACGGCCGGTCGCGGCACCTTCATCACGCCCGGCGAGCCGGAAGAGCCGATCCTCGATCTGAGCATGAACATTCCGCCGGCGCCTTCGGGCCTGAGCCTGCCGGCATTGATCCGGAGCGGCATCGAGGGACTGCTCAAACGTTTCAGCGCCGAAGCACTGCTTTCCTACCATCCCGGCCCGGGTTCTCCCGCGGAACGCGCCGCCGGCTCGTATTGGCTTGCCGCAGCCGGCGGCAGGTTGCCTGTCGAGCGCGTGGCTCTTGGTTCGGGGGCGCAGGCGCTGCTCGCCGCCGTCCTTCTGTCGCAAACCCGTGAGGGCGATACGATCCTCACCGATACGCTGACCTATCCCGGCCTGATCGCGCTGGCGCAGGCCACGGGGCGGAAGCTGGCTGGGGCGGGACGCGACGATGACGGCATGCGCCCCGACCATCTGGAGGAAGCGGCGCGACGATATGGCGCCCGCGTCCTCTATCTCAACCCGACACTTCACAATCCGACCACGCTCACCATGCCGGAGGGCCGGCGCCGGGATCTGGCTCGGATGGCGGGCAGGCTTGGCCTGGTGATCGTCGAGGACGATCCCTACAGTCCCCTGCAGACCGCTTCACCGCCAGCCTTCCTCAGCCTGGCGCCGGACCGGACATTCCACCTGGCTACGTTGGCGAAATGCATCTCGCCATTTCTGCGCACGGCGTTCCTGGCGGCGCCTGACGCGAAATCCGTCGAGCGGATCGCGGCGACAATCCGGGGCACCACCATGATGGCGCCGCCGCTGATGACGGGGCTCGCCTGCGAGTGGGTGCGAAGCGGCCTCGCCGGCGAGATCACCGCCGCGGTGCGTGCCGAAGCAGAGGCCAGGCAGACGATCGCGCGCAAGATCCTGCCGGCCGGTTTCGCCTCGACGGAATCAAGCCTGCATCTTTGGTATCCGCTGGATGCGCGATTGCGTTCATCGGATATCGCCGAGATCGCACGCCGTCGCGGATTGGCCCTCAGCCCGGCGGAAGAGTTCTCCGTCGTGCCCAGTGCCGCTGATGGCTTGCGGCTGGCGTTGGGTGCCGCATCCAGCCGCGAAAGGCTGGAGGAGGGGCTTCACGGTTTGATGTCGATCCTGTCGGGCGGCTCTGGCTCCTTGCGTCCTCAGGTCTGAGCCGGCAGAGCGGCACGCCAAAGGCTCTATTCCGCCGCAGCCGGCAACGGCGGCGTCGCCCGGCTGCGCCATTCCCAAGCCTGCGAGGCAAGCGCGACCGCCAGGGCCACCAGCATGGCAAGCGCGCCGGCGACCGGCAGGCTGCGATAGCCAAGACCGGCATTGAGCATCGCAGCGCCCAGCGAGGCAGCGAGCGCGATGCCGACATTGAAGCCCGAGGGAATCAGCGACGAGGCAAGGTTCGAGGCGTCTGCCGTCCAGGCCAGGATCCGGGTCTGGATCGGCGCGCCGATGGCGAAGTTGAGGCCGCCCCATATGACGATCGCGACGATCATCGGCACCGGGTAGGGACTGACCGCATAGATGACGCCAAGCATTACCGCCTGCAGGAAAAGCATGGCGATCAACGACGGCATCAGCTTCCAGTCGGCAAGCTTGCCGCCCAAGAGAACGCCGATCGTCGCGCCGACGCCGTTGAGCAGCAGCACAAACGGGATCAGGCTTTCGTGGAGGCCGGTGACTTCGAGCAGCGTCGGCGTGATGTAGGTGAAGAGGCCGAACTGGCCGATCATCAACATCAGCATCAGGATGAGCGAGGTCCAGACCTGCTGGCGCCCCAACACGCGCACCTCGCGCGCGAGGCCGGCGGGCCGGTTGGCGGCGCCTGCCGTGCGGGGCAGCAGCGCAAGCATGGCAACGATCGCGATGACGCCCAGCGCGCACATCACCCAGAAGGTCGCCCGCCAGCCCCAGAGACCGCCGATCGCGGTGCCGGCCGGAACGCCGATAACGTTGGAGACGGTCAATCCAGAGAGGATGACCGCGACCGCCCGGCCGCGCTGGTCCTCGCGCACCAGGCCGACCGCGACCACCATGGCGACGCCGAAATAGCAGCCATGCGCCACTGCAGTGGCAATGCGCAGGAGAAGCATCGAGGTGAAATCGGGCGCCAGCGCGCATGTGGCCTGGCCAAGAGTGAAGGCAATGGTCAGGGCGATGAGCAGCGACTTTCGCGAGACCCTGCTGGTTGCGAGCGCCAGGAGCGGACCGCCAATGGCGATGCCGCAGGCATAGCCGGAGACGAGATAGCCGGCGGTGGGCACGGAAACACCCAGACCCTGCGCTACCTCCGGCAGCACGCCGGCGATGACGAATTCAGTCGTGCCGAAAGCGAAGGCGGCAATGAACAGGGCAATGAGGGGCAGCATGGCGCGGACAGCGATCCCGAATGAGCTGGCCTCAAACCATGGATGGACGCTACGGGCAATGCAGAAATTGTCGATGCCGCTTTAGGTTTTCTTGACCGGGTTGGGCAGTGGTCTCGACTGGCCCTCTTCGTGCCGTACGGGCGCTCAGTCGGAGCCGTCATCAATCTCACCGTCACCTAGCCGACGGATGCGAGGATTGAACGAAGGCTAATTGTGTGCGGGCCGGTCGGTCGATGCTAGCTCGCCTTCAGCCGCGAGCCGCCGAGCAGCCCGCGCTCCTCCAGCACCGGGTAGGCCATGGAGGCGAGCAGCGAATTGATCTGCTTGAGGTCGCGGATGGTGTCGAGATGGATCGAACTGGTCTCGACGCTTTTCGCGGTCCCGTCGCGCAGCCGCACGAAGTGGCTGGCGCTGGTCTCTTTCTCGCGCTCGCGCAGCAGGTCCTTCTCGAGCACCAACTGGCGGGCGGTTTCCGGGTCGCGCGAGACCAGCACGTTGAAGGCAAGCCGCGCATTGGCCAGAACCGAGGCATGGAAAGCGCAAAGCTCGCGCCAGCCCTCGGGCGTGAATTCCAGCCCGCGCTCCAGCTTCTTCCTGACATGCACAAGCATGTTGCGCACGATGATGTCGCCGACCTGCTCCAGCTTAACGCAGGCGCCGATCAGTTCCTGGCAGCGCAGCGCCTCGTCCTCGCTCAGGGGGTTCTTGGTGACCTTGGCCAGATAGAGCTTGATCGCGGCGTGCTTCTGGTCGACCCGGTCGTCGAGCGCGGCCAGCGCCTTGATCTTGCCGGCGTCGGCGCTCTCATAGAGCTCGATGATCCGCTTCAGCATGATCTCGACCGTCTCGCAGACCCGGACCACCTCGCGCGTGGCGTTGGCCAAGGCCTGGCTTGGCGTGTCGAGCGCGCTCTCGTTCAGCGCGGACAATTCGACCACGTCGAGCGCTGCCGCCGGTTCGGGCTTAGTACCGAGCGCCACTATCTTCTCCGAAGCGCGATAGACGAGGCCGGCGAGTGGCAGCCCGGCAAGCAGGATGATCACGTTGAACAGGATGTGGGCGTTGACGATCTGGCCGGAGGCCGTCGTGCCGAGGAAGGAGAAGTGCGGCCTGAAAATCATGAACAGGATCAGCATCACGAGCGAGCCAAGCCCGCGCATCAGAAGATTGCCGATCGGCACGATGCGGACTTCCGCCGCTGCCGAGCGGGTGAGCATCGGCGCGATGATCGAGGAACCGAGATTGACGCCCAGGATCAGGACGACGCCGAGCTCCGGAGTGATCAAACCCCGGCCGGCTAGCGTGGCCATGAGCAGGACCGCCGCGATGCTCGACTGGAACAGCCAGGTGATCAGTGCCGCCAGCAGGTAGGAGCTGATCGCATCGCCGGAGAAGTAGTCGATGATGACCGGCATGAGCTGGCTGTCGCGCAACGGCTCGGAAGCTTGGCCGATCATCTCCAGCGAAAGGATCAGAATGCCGATGCCGACAAGGATGCGG
>NZ_RZSR01000375.1:0-5283 GCF_004023265.1 Mesorhizobium sp. M1A.F.Ca.IN.020.06.1.1 | reverse complement strand
GGGTATGGAGCTTCAGGTCCTGATCACGATCGGAGAAGTCGTCCGGGACGTCGAAATGCTCCTTGCCGAAATCGTAGTAACGGTATTGGGCGCCGACGACGATGTTGCTGCTCAGCGCATAGTCGACCCCGGCGCCGATCGTCCAGCCGGTGCCGGTGCGTGTCTTGGCGAAGCCGCTGCCGCCGACGTCTTGCGAGGTCTCGATACCGGCGAAGGCGACGCCCCCGACGCCATGGATTAGCCAGCGATCGACCGCCAAGCCGGCTTCGGCATTGATCGATCCCAGCCATTTGACCTCGGTGCCGACGGCATTGCCAGGGTCGAGCAAGGCCGAAGCGTCGATCGAGGCATAGTTGAGCTCAGCGCGCGCGCCGATCACCGCCTGATTGAACTGCCAGAGGCCGGCGACATGGCCGCCGACGAAGCCGCCGTCGACATCGGGAGAAGCGGCGAACGGCTCGCCTTCCGTGCCGGAGATGTCAGATGAGCCCCAGCCATAGCCGGCCTGCAGGCCGGCATAATAGCCTGTCCAATCGAAGCCCGGCGCAGTCATGGGCAGGTCGGCGATCGCGTCCGCGGCCAAGGCCGGCCCGGACAGCAGGGCGAAAAAGCCGGCACTGGCAAGTGTCAGGCGACCCATCGAGCGCTCCGAAATGGCGGTTTCGAAAACTTCTCGGTGCAACCTAGCGTTATTCGCCCGAAAACGGAATTGTATTCCTGCAACAGTGGTTTACTTCGGCGGGTTGCGCACGCGATCCTCCAGGTCGCGCTGGTTCTCCTCGGGAGTGGCCAGCCGCGTGAAAGCATATTCGGCTAGTAACGAACCGGCGATGAAGATGGCGATCGGCGCGGCCCATGCCCAGAATGAATGCAAGGTGAAGAAGGCCAGGCCGGCGCTACATGCCGACAGCATGAAAATTGCGAACCGGATCGTTTTTGCCATCTCTTCTGCAACCCAAATAGCCGGAGATCCAGTCTAGGCGAGATTTCGCCCTGCTGCCGGAGAGATCTGTCGGGAACCGGTCCTGCCTTAAAAACAAAGCAGTTTTGCCAACTGGTCAAAACCGCGCCAGCTTGGCACAGTCGGGCAAACAGGAGTTTCTTCATGGCGAGCCGCACCAATCCGACGAAACCCAAGCCCTGGACCGAAGTGGCGACGCAACTGGTCGACGTCGCGATGGGGCGCCGGGCTGCCGATCTCGTGATCCGCAACGGGCGCTGGGTGAATGTCCATTCGGGCGAGATCATTCCGGGCACCGACATCGCCGTCGCGGCCGGACGTTTCGCCTATTGCGGGCCGAATGCCGGCCACACGATCGGGCAGGGGACCAAGGTGGTCGATGCGGGCGGCCGCTATCTGGTGCCCGGCCTCTGCGATGCGCACATGCACGTCGAAAGCGGCATGGTCACGGTGACGGAATTCTGCCGCGCGGTGATCCCGCACGGCACCACCTCGATGTTCATCGATCCGCACGAGATCGCCAATGTTCTGGGCCTGCCGGGCGTTCGGCTGATGCATGACGAGGCGGTCGCGATGCCGATCAACGTCCATGTGCAAATGCCGTCCTGCGTGCCTTCGGCGCCCGGCCTGGAGCATGCCGGCGCGGAGCTTACGGTCGCAGACGTCGCCGAGGCGATGACCTGGGAGAATATCATCGGCCTTGGCGAAGTGATGAATTTCCCGGGAGTCGCCGCCAACGATCCGGTGATGTCGGGCGAGATCGCCGAGACGGTGAAGGCCGGGAAAACCGTCGGCGGCCACTATGCCTCGCGCGATCTCGGGTTGCCATTCCACGGCTATGCCGCCGGCGGCGCCGAGGATGACCATGAGGGCACGCGCGCCGAGGATGCGATCGCCCGCGTGCGCCAGGGCATGAAGGCGATGCTGAGGCTGGGGTCCGCCTGGTACGACGTCGCTGCGCAGATCAAGGCGGTCACCGAAGGCGGCATCGACCCGCGCAACTTCATCCTGTGCACCGACGACAGCCATTCCGGCACGCTGGTGCATGAGGGTCATATTGATCGGGTGGTGCGGCACGCCATCAGCCAGGGCCTGAAGCCGGTGACGGCGATCCAGATGGCGACGCTCAACACCGCCCAGCATTTCAGGCTGGAACGCGAGGTCGGTTCGATCGCGCCGGGGCGGCTGGCGGATCTTTTGATCGTCTCCGATCTTGCCCAGATGACGATAGACGAGGTCTATGGCCGCGGCGTCAGGCTGGCGAAAGCCGGCAAGCTCGAGATCGACATTCCGGCCTATGATTATCCCGGGACGGCGAAAAACACGGTCAAGCTCGGCAAAAGGCTCAAGGCGTCTGACTTTGACATCGCCGCGCCACAGGGTGCCAACGAGGTGCGGGCGCGGGTGATCGGCGTGATCGAGAACCAGGCGCCGACCAGAGCGCTCGAGGCCGACCTGCCCGTCGAGGACGGGCTGGTCGCCATGGATCGCCGCAACGACATTTGCCAGATCGCCCTGGTCGAACGCCACAGGGGCACGGGCGGCGTCACCAACGCCTTCGTGTCGGGCTTCGGCTATGTGGAAGACTGCGCGATGGCCTCGAGCGTGGCGCATGATGCGCACCACATCATCGCCGTCGGAACCAACAAGGAGGACATGGCTTTAGCCGTCAACCGGCTGAGCGAGGTCGGCGGCGGCGTCGTGCTTTACTCCAAGGGCAAGGAACTGGCGCTGGTGGAAATGCCGATCGCTGGGCTGATGTCGGACGAACGCGCCGAGATCGTCGCGGCCAAAGCCGAGCAGTTGACGGAAGCGATGCGCAAGGTCGGCTGTTCGCTCAACAACGCCTACATGCAGCATTCGCTGCTGGCGCTGGTCGTCATCCCGGAACTCAGGATTTCCGATGTCGGCCTTGTCGACGTGACGTCGTTCCAGAAGGTCAATCTGTTCATATAGCATGTGCCGATGTTCGGGTGAGGTCAGCCTGACCGAACCTCGACACGCCCTAACCGGTGCTCAGCCGCCGGTGGCGATCGTCAGCACCCTGAACGGCGTGGTGATGACCACCTCGGCGACCGAGCCGACCGCCTTGCCGAGACCCTGGCCGATATTGTTGAGCTGCGTCGGATCGGGTTCATCGGAGGCAAGACCGGCAGGCGTGCGCAGTCGATTGCCGAGCAACTGCACCAGGATCGGATTGTCGGCGAATTTAGCATGGTTCAACCGGTCTCCGCCCTTGGTTCGGGTCAGATCGACCACCGTCACGCCGTAGTTGGCGAGATCTGCCGCGTTGTCGTAATCGCCGACGCGCGGCTTTTCGCCGGAAATGAAGCTGGACAGCTAGAGCGCCCGGTCGTCGCCCGAGAGAAGGATGGCGAAAGGCTTGTCGGGCTTGCCGTAGCGGATCATCTGCTTCTTGAAGACATCGACGTCGATGTCAGGCGAGGCGAGGATGACGTAGCCGAGCTTGCCGTTGAGATCGCGGTCGCCGGTGATGGCGAGCTGGCGCAAAGCTTCCATCGTCAGCCAGGTCCCCATCGAATGGGCAATGATGTCAATGCTTTTGGCGCGTGACTTGGCAAGCATCCTCAGTGTCGCTTCCAGGTCGTCGCGCGCGGCGGTGGAGCTGTCCTTGTCATAAATGTAGCCGGTTGTCT
Organism: Mesorhizobium sp. M1A.F.Ca.IN.020.06.1.1; assembly: GCF_004023265.1. Classification (NCBI taxonomy): domain Bacteria; kingdom Pseudomonadati; phylum Pseudomonadota; class Alphaproteobacteria; order Hyphomicrobiales; family Phyllobacteriaceae; genus Mesorhizobium; species Mesorhizobium sp. M1A.F.Ca.IN.020.06.1.1. The sequence goes on along the minus strand of NZ_RZSR01000375.1, from coordinate 1,665 downwards.
TGCCGCTCGACGCCCACGAGAACAGCACCGGTGTGCCCGGATAATTCGTGTCGTGCGCGATCTGCGTCAGGCGGTAAACGCCATCGTCGAAGCCGTTGTTGAAGCCGTGCACGAAGACCAGGGCGCGGTCGCCGCGTATGGCAATATCGGTGCCGACCGCCTTGGCGAATTGCGAGGCGTTCCCATAGTGGACGACATCGGTTGCGGTGAACTGCCTGGCCGGAATGCTGTCGGCCGAACCCTTGGCTCGCTCGATCGCGCCAACCTGGTGGATCTTTGGAACCGTGACATCGACGCGCGCGTAGCTGGTGGTCAGCGAACGGTCGCCGTCGAAAACCTGCCGCGGGTCCTTGGTCGCCTGCTGCCGGGTCGTGGCGACGAAGATCTCGTGCTTGGCCGCAATTTCGGATGCAGGCGCGGTAACGGCCTTCCGATTGAGCAGGTCATGCGCGTTCTGCCCGGCGCAGCCCGTCAGGGCGAGCGTGAAGGCAAGGCCAAGGACGATCTTCCAACGCACGATCACCCGGGATCCCCCAAGGGCGGCAAACCTCTCGGGCTCCTTCGATAAAGCCAGCGAGCGGTCTGGTCCAGTTCAAAGTCCGTGCAGGGCGGCAACCGCGTGAACACGGTTATTGAGTGGCGAGCTGGCTGATCCGGTCGGTGACGTCGCGGTCGCTGGCAAAGCCGTCGTCCTGGCGCAGCCGCTGGCCGATCATCTTCACCAGCATCGGGTTGTCGGCGAATTTGGTGTGGTTGAAGCTGTCGTTGCCCTTCACCTTGGAGAGGTCGACCACCGTGACGCCGTAGGAGGCGAGGTCGGCCGCGTCCCTGTAGTCGCCGACGCGCGGCCGTGCACCGGCAATCAGGCCGGAGAGCCGGAGAGCGCGGTCGTCGTCCGACAGGAGCAGGATGAACGGCTTGTCGGGCTTGCCGTAGCGGCGCATCTGGCTCTTGAAGACATCGACGTCGATGTCGGGCGAGGCCAGGAGAACATCGCCGAGCTTGCCGCCGAGGTCGCGGTCACCGGTGATGGCGAGCTGTCGCAGTGTTTCCATCGTCACCCACGTCCCCATCGAATGGGCGACGATGTCGATGCGGCGCGCACCGGTCTGCGCCAGCATTCTCAGCGTCACTTCCAACTGGTCGCGGGCGGCGGCGGCACTTTCCTTGTCATAGACATAGTCGGTGGTCTTGGCGCCCGAAGCCCATGAAAAAAGCACCGGCGTGCCGGGATAGCCGGAATCATGGACGATCTGGGTCAGACGGTAGACGGCATCGTCGAAGCCGGTGTTGTAGCCGTGGACGAAGACCATGACGCGGCCGCCGCGGGCGTCGATGTCGGCATTGAGCGCGCTGGAGAATTTCGGCTGCGTGTCGTAGCCGACGACCTCGGAAGCCATGAAATATTTGGTCGGATCGTTCGACGTCCCGCGCGAGCGACGCTCGATCTGACCGGTCTCATGAACCGGCGGGACGGTGACGTTGACGCGGGCGTAATTGAGCGTCGCCGAGCGCTCGCCGTCGAAAACCTTGTTCGGGTCGTCTGAGCGCTTGCGGGTGGTGGCGATGAAGATCGAATGGTTGCCGGCGATCTCGGTCGCCGTCGTCGGCACCACGACGCTGCCCAGGATTTCCTGCGACGGTCGTCCCGCGCAGCCTACAACC
>NZ_RZSR01000374.1:0-5285 GCF_004023265.1 Mesorhizobium sp. M1A.F.Ca.IN.020.06.1.1 | reverse complement strand
CTGAGGTGCGCATGGTCGGCGCCGTCGGCAAGGACAGCTTTGCCGCCGAAGCGCTGGCGCTGCTGAAGGCCAGCGGTGTCGATCTTTCCGGCGTCGGCGAGAGCTTCGCCTCCACCGGCACAGCGCTCATCCTGGTCGGTGCCGACGGCGAGAATGTGATCGCCGTCGTGCCGGGCGCTAACGATTCTGTACTGCCCGGCGACATCGCCAAGGCGTATCTGAAGAAGGGCGATGTCGTGCTTTTGCAGCACGAGATCCCGCTGCCCACGGTCGAAGCGGCGCTTGATGCAACCCGCGCGGCGGGTGCCGTCAGCGTGCTCAACACCGCGCCTTTCCGCCCCGAGGCGGCCGGCTTTCTCGGCAAGGCCGACTACGCCGTCGCCAACGAGACCGAGTTCGACCTCTATGGCGAGGCGCTGGTGCTCACCGGCCGCGACCGGGAGGCGCGGATGCGCGACTATGCCGAAAAGACAGGCCGCGCCATCGTCGTGACGCTCGGCGGCGACGGCGTGCTGGCTGCCACTCCCGACCATTTCATCACCGTCCCGGCACTGAAGATAACTCCGGTCGACACGGTCGGCGCGGGCGACACCTTTTGCGGCTATTTGGGCGCCGGCCTGTCGTCCGGCCTCTCGCTCGAACAGGCGCTCACGCGCGCCGCGGCGGCAGGCTCGCTCGCATGCTTGAAGCCGGGTGCGCAGCCGGCGATTCCGCTGGCGAAGGATGTCGACGCGGCCTTGGCCGCGCGGTGACGGCGATGCGCCCGTCGACGAAACACGCCGTGCCGCCGGCAAGCGACATCTGTCGCTTGTCCGCCGTAGAACTTACCGACACGATCAGGCAGCGCCGTCTGTCGGCGCGCGAGGTCGTCAGCGCCTTTCTCGACCGCATCGATGCTGTGAACCCGCTGGTCAACGCCATCGTGTCGCTGCGCGAGCGCGCCGATATCCTGGCGGAAGCCGACGGGGCGGACGCCCATGTGGCACGGGGCGCCGCGGCCGGATCGCTGTTCGGCCTGCCGATCGCCATCAAGGACCTGGCCCTGACCAAGGGCTTAAGAACAACCTTCGGCTCGCCGATCTTCGCCGATTTCGTCCCGCAAGAGGACGATTTCTTCGTCGAGCGCCTGCGCAAGGCCGGCGCCATCATCATCGGCAAGACCAATGTTCCGGAATTCGGGCTGGGCTCCAACACCTACAATCCGGTCTTCGGTCCGACGCTCAATGCCTTCGATCCGACGCTCACCGCCGGCGGCTCGAGCGGCGGCGCTGCGGTGGCGCTGGCGCTCGACATGGTGCCGGTCGCCGACGGCAGCGATTTCGGCGGCTCGCTGCGCAATCCGGCGGCCTACAACAACGTCTATGGCTTCCGCCCCTCGCAAGGGCTGGTGCCGGCCGGCCCCGACATCGATGTCTTCCACGCCCAGATGGGCGTCGAAGGGCCGATGGGCCGGAATGTGCGCGACATCGCGCTGCTGCTCGATGAGCAGGCCGGCTATCATCCGCGGGCGCCATTGTCGCATGACAAGCAGGGCTCGTTTCTCGAAGGCCTGCGGGAGAAAGCCACCGGCGGCCGCATCGCCTGGCTCGGCGATTTCGGCGGCCATCTGCCGATGGAGCCAGGCATTCTCGACCTGTGCGAGACTGCCCTCGCCCGCTTCGCGGACGCCGCGTTCCACAGCGAAACGCTGGTGCCGGATGCCGACTTCGAAGCGCTCTGGCAGGCCTTTGTGACGTTGCGCCAGGCGAGCAGCGGCTGCGGACTGAAGGCGCATTATGACGATCCGGAAAAGCGCAGGCTGCTGAAGCCGGAGGCCGTTTGGGAAGTTGAGCAGGCGATGCGCCTTACCGCGCCCCAGATCCATGCCGCCTCGGTCCGGCGCACCTCATGGCACCGCACGCTGCTGTCGCTGTTCGAGCGCTTCGACCTTATCGTGCTGCCGACCGCCCAGGTCTTCCCCTTCGAGGTCTCGACGCATTGGCCGCGCGAGATCGCCGGGCGGCCGATGGACAGCTATCACCGCTGGATGCAGGTCTCCGCCTTTGCCACGCTCGGCGGTTGTCCGGCGCTCAATGTGCCGGTCGGCTTCGACGGCAAGGGCCGGCCGATGGGAATGCAGCTGATCGGCCAGCCGCGCGGCGACCTGGCGGTCCTCCAGGCCGGCGCCGCCTATGAGGCGACGCTGCCCTGGCCGGCGGGGGCTGCCTGACGGGCTCAACCGGCTGGCGCGCTTGCGCCCGCGTCAACTCCGTGCATTGATCGCGCTCCGCGCCTGTCGTCGCGATCCTGTTCGGGGGAAAACATGTCGCTGGAACTCTACGCCGCCTATGTCGTCGCCTGCATCGTCATCGTCCTGGTACCCGGGCCGACGGTCACGCTGATCATCGCCAACAGCATCCGCCATGGCTCGCGCGCCGGGCTTGCCAATGTCGCCGGCACCCAGGCCGGGCTCGCCATCATGATCGCCATCGTCGGCATCGGCCTCAACACGCTGATCGCCGGCATGGGTCACTGGTTCGAATGGGTGCGGCTGATCGGTGCGGCTTACCTCATCTGGATGGGTGTGCAGATGCTCCGCGCCAAGGGAGCCCTGAACCCCGATGGATCGGCCAAGAAACCGCGCGGCGGCTTCTTCCTGCAAGGTTTCCTGGTGGCGATTTCCAATCCGAAGACGCTTGTCTTCTTCGGCGCCTTCTTCCCGCAGTTCATCGCGCCACAGGGCAATTACACGCTGCAGATCGTGGTCATGGGCCTGACCGCGATGGTCTTCGCCGCCATGTCGGATTCGACCTACGCGCTTGCCGCCGGCCGCGCCGGGCGCATGCTCTCGGCCAGCCGCGTTAAGCTGATGTCGCGGATCAGCGGCAGCTTCCTGGTCGGCGGCGGGCTCTGGCTGGCATTCTCCAAGGCGAAATGAGAGCGAATACTCTGGTCGCAATTATTTTTGACGCGTATTGAATAATTGTGCTTGGCAGCACACTTCTTCAGGATGAACAAGTCAAACGTTTCCTTCCGGAATCGCTTGCTTATTTGGCAATATGAGTACAGCGACGCCGTGATCGGCGTCGCTTTCTTCTGCGCATTTGCGGCTATGAAATCCATCGCCATCGTTGAGCTTCAGGCCAATCCGGTCATCGCCACTCAACGCGTGATGGGCGTGGTCGAATACGTCAGGGTGAAGCCCATCATCCGTACGGCACGATCGGCCACAATCTATACTACACCTACGATCTGCGCCTTGATGACGACAACACACGGATATCTGTCGACGACGATGTGAGGCGACCCATCTTGTCGGCTCCGTCCTTCCCATCGAGCGACAGCACCACAAGCACGGCGCCGACATCTATCGGTTGATCAACGGATGACGACGTGTGCTTGGTTGGCCGCTTTGACGGTCAGTTGAGCCGCCCCAGCCGCTCCACCAGCAGCGCGAAGAACGCATCGTGGTCGATATCGCGCATGACCATGGCGTTCTTCTCGCGCTTGGTGACGCCCCACCAGTCGATCACCGTCATGCCCATGGTCAGCTCGGAGCTGGTCTCCACGCTGACATTGCAGCGGCGACCCTTGAACAGCTCCGGCTTGAGGAGATAGGCGATCACGCACGGATCGTGCAGCGGCCCGCCGTCGGTGCCGTATTTCTCCTCATCGAAGCGCTCGAAGAACTCCAGCATCTCGGCGGTTGCGGTGCCGACCTTGGTGCCGAGCTGGCGGAAGGCCTGGATGCGCTTGGCCGAGGTCAGTGCCTTGTGGGTGACGTCGAGCGGCATCATCACGATCGGAACGCCCGACTTGAACACCAAATCCGCCGCCTGCGGGTCGACGTAGATGTTGAATTCGGCGGCAGGCGTGACGTTGCCGCCCTCGAAAAAGCCGCCGCCCATCAGCACGATCTCCTTGAGACGCGGCGCGATCCGCGGCTCGCGGATCAGCGCCAGCGCGATATTGGTGAGCGGCCCGAGTGGGCACAACGTGATCGTGCCCGCTTCCTCGCGCATCAGCGTCTCGACAATGAAATCGACCGCGTATTGCTCCTGCAGCGGCATGGTCGGCTCGGACAGCTGGGGTCCATTGAGGCCGGTCTTGCCATGCACGTCCTCGGCGGTGACGAGCTCGCGCGCCAGCGGGCGGATGGCGCCGGCATAGACCTTGACGTCGGGCCGGCCGCCGAGCTCGCAGATCTTGCGCGCATTCTTCTCGGTCAGCTTCAGGGGCACGTTGCCGGCAACGGCGGTGATGCCGACGACCTCCAGCTCGGCGCTGCCGAGCGCCAGCAATATGGCGACGGCATCGTCCTGGCCGGGATCCGTGTCGATGATGATCTTTCGTGACTGGGGCATTTCAATTCCTTTTGGGGAGTCTTTTTGGGCGGGGTTTTGACGGCTTGAACTTGATCGCGCGGCGGACCATATCAAGACCATCGGGAAAAATGCCATCCGGGTTTTTCCGGTTTGTGTCGCTCTTAAGAGGACAGTGTAACAATGAGTCGAATGACGCCCTTCTCCAGCCCGCTTCTTCTGGGCTTCGACGCCATGGAAAAGACGCTCGAACGTCTGGCGAAGTCGGGGGACAGCTACCCTCCGTATAACATCGAGCGTCTGGGCGCCTCGGACGGTAAGGCGGAAAGGCTGCGCATCACACTTGCCGTGGCGGGTTTCGCAGAGAACGACCTCGATGTCACCACCGAGGAAAACCAGCTGATCGTGCGCGGCCGTCAGACCGACGACACCGAGCGCGAGTTCCTCCACCGCGGCATCGCCGCACGCCAGTTCCAGCGCTGCTTCGTGCTGGCCGACGGCATGCGGGTGGTCGGCGCGGAATTGAAGAACGGCCTTTTGTCGATCGATCTCGACCGTCCGGAGGCCGAGCGGCTGGTACGGAAAATAAACATATCGGTGAAAGACTGATCTTTGCCGATGGCTCTAATGCGGGACGGCCGGAAGTGGCGTCCTTGCGCCAAGGAGGCTTGTAATGACCAGAATTGACGAAACCCTGACCATGACCAGCGGCGAATTCGCCCATCTCGGCGAAGGTTCGGTCGCATATCTGAGGAAAATATCGAGCGACGATTTGCGCGGCCGCTTCCCCGGCCTCGGCGAAATCGCGCCCGGGCTGGAACTGTGGGCGCTGTTTGCCGCCAACGGTCAGCCGATCCTGCTTTCCGATGCCCGTGACCGGGCCCTGGCGGGTGCGCTGGAGAACGACCTGACCACGGTCGCCATCCATTGACCCCAATCACTATTTGAATTTGAGGTCGTTGCCTGAATTGGAAAGGGCCGCTC
>NZ_RZSR01000373.1:0-5291 GCF_004023265.1 Mesorhizobium sp. M1A.F.Ca.IN.020.06.1.1 | reverse complement strand
GTTAAACAGGCGAACTGCGCGGAAAATCCGCGCTATTTGCAGGAAACCTGCGTCATCGCTTCGCAATCGCACATTTGCGAGCTTTCTTCGGTAACCCTGAGAAACCCATGCCCTCGGCCAAGCCGTTCGTGGACCAGGCTCTTCGTTAGGTCGTGGCAGCTTACTAAGCTCCAGTGTGTCTCCGCGCGCCATCTAAGCGGTTCGGTGGCTGCAACAACTATCGTCGCAATCGCTACCGTTGGGACTGTTCGTTATCTACGCATACCGAAATACGTGCTGCGCCTCGAGAGGTGGATCCCCCGCCTGTGCATTGCCCCAATGTTAATCGCCGCTCCCGATTGACGCGGCCGGATGATGAGACTGAACTCTTTTCTGCCGCCGCTGATCCTTGTGGGCCAGTTTTGTAATGCGTCGAGTGCGAAGCCGGATAACCTTCGCTGATCTGGATGTTGGTTCGCGTGCGACGCCTATTCTCCATTACATGGCCCCCGATGGGAGCCCGAGAAGCATCAGTCGTCATTCCAACATGCTCTCGCTAATATGGTACCGGATCCATCCGGCGGACTGAACGCATCACGAGCATTGCAGGGCACGGTCAGCACTGTTGTGTAAAGCAATTATTTTCGACCTGCGATGAATCCTATTGTTGTGGCGGAAAAATCGATTTGGTCTCAAGAAAGGCCGCCAACCCCTCTGGCCCAAGCTCGCGGCCAAGGCCGCTTCCTTTGACACCGCCGAATGGCGCGTCGATGTGAAGTGTGTAACGGTTGATCCCGACGACGCCGGCCTCCATCCTGCGCGCAATCGCCATGCCTCGCTCTGGGTCGGACGTGAACACCGCTCCCCCAAGGCCATATGCCGTACCGTTGCATATCGCGAGCGCTTCGTCCTCGTTCGCGTACGGGATCACTGACACAACTGGACCGAAGATCTCCTCCTGGGCGATTCGCATCGAGCTGTCCACGTCGCGGAAAACCGTCGGCTGGATGTAGTAGCCGACGTCAAGGCCGTCCGGCCTGCCACCACCGGTCACGACCTTTGCACCCTGGGCTCGTCCAGAACCTATGTACTCTGCCACACGATCGCGCTGCCGCTTAGCCACCAGCGGTCCCACCTGCGTCGCAGGATCGAGCGGGTGGCCCACCACGAGACCTGCCATCTTACTTGCAATTCCGTCGATCACTTCATCGTAGCGCGCGCGTGGAGCAAGCACCCGAGTCAGGGCGTGACAGATCTGACCGCCGAACGGTACGCACGCAGGCGCAACCAGCGGAAGAAACGTGTCGAGATCGGCGTCCTGTAGCAGCAGTGCCGCAGACTTACCGCCAAGCTCGAGTGTGAAACGGGCGAAGCGATCGGCACAGGCTCGTGCAACCTGGCGCCCTGCCTGTGTCGACCCCGTGAACGAGACCTTATCAACCCCCGGATGGGAAGCAAGCAACGCTCCCGTATCGCGCCCGCCGAACACGATGTTCACAACACCCGGCGGAATGCCTGCCGCGTCCACGGCTTCTGCAAGCAGGTACGAGTCCAGTGAGGCCTCTGGTGGCGGCTTGATAATTGTCGTGCATCCTGCAGCCAGAGCCGGTGCAAGCTTCCACGCTATTGCTCCTTGGGGTCCATTCCACGGCACAATCAATGCAGCAACACCTACCGGTTCTCTCCGAATAATTGTACGCAAACCATGTCCGATACGCTCGGATTCGACCTCGAGCTGATCAGCGAGTTCCGCGTAATAACGATAGTATTTCGATGTGCCGTCGCCATTCGACTGCACCGAAGCTGCTAGCGGCATGCCGATCTGCGCAGTGACAACTGCACCGAGTTGCTCGGCGCGATCGTCGATTGCAGCGGCAAGCCTGCGCAAATAGTCGGCTCGCTCCGATGGCGGCAATTGCGGCCAACCGGAGTTCCTGAACGCCTCCCGCGCGGCGTCCACCGCAGCAGAAACGTCGTCCCTATCGCCATCGGGTATTGTCGCAAATTCCCGCTCATCCGCCGGGTTCACGACCGGGATCCGGGCCGACGCGTGCGCCGGCCGAAGCTTCCCGTTGACATAGATATTGACGTGATCGCCCTCCATCAGGCCGATCGTTCCGTCGGTCGTCGCTTTCATCACCATTCCTCGTGCCACATTGTTTGATGCTCAAATGGACTCAATGTCCATCTGTAGGACGCGGCGTTACGCGTCGACCTCGAGGTCGGCGGTCGTTTCGGCGGGATTTTTCTCAATGCTGTCCTTTACCGCGCCAATGCTGTCGCGAACGATTGACAAACCACGGCGCAGGTCAGCCTCGGTAATGGTGAGAGCAACAAGGAACTTGAGCACCTCGCTCCGCCCGCCACAAGTCTCGATGACCAAGCCGCGACGAAGAGCTTCCCTGGCGATTTGGACCGCCAATGAATGGTCCTTTTGTGGTACAAGACCGTACATAAATCCGCGGCCCCGTACAGTCATGCCAAGGCTGGGGAAGTCCTTTGCGATTGACTTGAGTTCCTCCGCCAAGATCGCCGACTTGCGTGCGATTTCCTCCTCGAATTTGGAGTCGGCCCAGTAGGTCTCAAGAGCCACCCGTGCCGTAACGAAAGCAAGGTTGTTGCCTCTGAAAGTGCCGCTGTGTGCGCCAGGCGACCAAATATCCAGGTCAGGCTTTAAAAGAACAAGCGACATCGGCGTTCCGATTGCCGACAATGACTTTGACAGAGTGACGATGTCAGGAACGATCTCAGCAGCTTCAAAACTGAAGAATTTTCCCGTGCGGCCGACACCCGCCTGGATGTCATCGAGGATCATCAGGATCCCACGTTTCGCGGTGAGGTCACGCAGCCTTTGTAGCCATCTGAAGCTTGCGGGATTGATGCCCCCTTCCCCCTGAACCGCCTCCAAAATCACCGCGGCAGGCTTATCGAGACCGCTACTCGGATCGTTCAGCAGCTTTTCAAAGTAATCGAGAGTGTCAACGGAAGGGCCAAGATAGCCATCGTAGGGCAAAAATGTCACATGCGCGACAGGGTAACCTGCGGCATTCCGGTACTTCTTGTTCCCAGTCGCAGCCAATGATCCAGCGCTAACGCCGTGGAACGCATTGGTAAATGCGACGATATTCGACTTGCCGGTCACCAGGCGCGCCAGCTTCAGTGCCGCCTCGACGGCGTTCGTACCTGTGGGGCCAGTGAACTGCAATTTGTAAGTCAGACCACGCGGCTTCAGAATATACCGCTCGAACGCCTCGATAAACGCCTTCTTGGCACTCGTGGCGAGGTCAAGCCCATGCACGATCCCGTCGCGCTCAATATAGTCCAGCAACGGCCTCTTGAAGGCGGGGTTATTGTGTCCGTAATTAAGGGCGCCTGCTCCGGCGAAAAAATCAAGATATTCACGACCGTCTGCACTAATAAGGGTAGTGCCAACGGCGCGATCGAAGAGGATTGGAAATGAGCGGATGTAGCCACGTACCTCAGACTCGAGGCGCTCGAATATCGCGATGCTTGCGTCACTCGAAGGTGAAAATTTTTTGTCCATAAGTGGCAATCTCCTTGTACATGGGGCGATCTATTGCGAATTGGCAACCTGCAGACCTGGTGCCGAGGTGCTATTGCGATGAACAGCCGAACCGTTACAGAAGGTAGCAGCGGCGCATGGGCTGTTTGCGGGAAAGATCCTTTCCCCCCGCAGGAATTCCGCATATTTCCGTCAATGTCGCGTAAATCCGGCAGATTAGTCGCGAAGTGTGGGAGGATCCTTATTGACGGCAGCCGACGACCGGGGGAACACGCGGACTGTCCAGTGTAGGTTGGGAATACGCGTCCATGCCCCCTTCGTTTAGAGCTGATAACCTGGTCGTGCTTAACCGGTTGAGAGGTCCGACGGCGGGGCAGGGTCAGGAACCGTGCGCCCGCGATGTCGACATCGAGCCGATCTTCGAAGAGCCTCGCCCTGCGGCGGAGACCGATCAGCCATGAAGGCACACTGTAGAACACCTCGCGCAGGGGAAGCCACCGAATGACGTGAGGCAAACGGAGAGCTCGTGTAAGCGATGTCCGCCTGACGGCAATCCTGGAGTCCGGCGCGTTCGACCGGTGATATCCGACAGGCCGAGACGGCTAGGCTCGTGCGCTTGCGGGAAGGTGACTCACGCTTGTCGCCGCGGACGGCACGCCGGTGGACGCGTCGCTCGATCGTGCGGCGAAATTGCCATTGCCCAGTTTCCGGAGGGCGTCGCAGGTATCTCTTCGGGCGGACTGGATGCTGCGTGCCGCTTTTAGGCACGGCACGATTCGAGAGTCAAAAATGTCGGCGAGTGGATCAGGGGCGCGGTTGTCGCCGAACCTTCCTGCGAGGGCAACGTCAGCATCTTCTGTGCGATCGACCGAGGCCCTGCTGATCGGGTTTAATGGCGCGTCGGTTCACGCGCGCGCGGGTACTGCTTATGCCTATCACGGGTCGGAGCGCGGTACGGCAACCGCTTGGGTTCTACTTCCTGATCGCGATGAGGCCCAATTGGTTGGGCTCCGACAAACAAGCAGCTGCTGGGCGAGGTAGAATTGAGGTCAAATTCTATGTCGAACCTAAGATGCCGATCGTCAGGAATGGCGGCTACCGAAACGTGATCTGGTATCTCATCGCTGCTTCATCCGACCTTTCGCGGTCTGGGGCCGCTTCAGCGTGCCGCCGACTTGGTCAATTGGTCGATTACGCCGTTTCGGATAGGCACACCGCGGATCGGCGAGGGCCGCCAGCTGCCGGACTTCGTTCCAACAACCGACCGGCGTCTGCATTTACGCTCTCTAGTTCCGTCAAACACCTTACCGTCTCCGAAAATGGGCAGCAGGCCGAATGCCGTCAACTACCAAACGTCGTAGTATCGGCATTTGCCCGCAAATTTTAGAAGTCATGTAGGTTCTGCGTATTCATCATGACGCGTCGGCATGCAAGCGACGTGACGACGCTGGAGGTTTCGAAGTACCTCTGTGCAGCAGTAGAGCTGGGGGCAGGTCCGGTTCCCATGGGTGGCGATTGTCAGGAATGTGTTGGGATTACCAGCAGGCTTCTTGGAAGTCACCGAAGCTCCGCCTTGATGCTTTGATGTTCCGCCTGAAAAGGCCTTTTAAATGTCGGGCGGGATCGGGAAGGAAGAGTAGCGCATGTCGAGGCTTTGCGTTTAGATGATTTGTATGGGTCGCTCGGGGCGTGGTTCGTGAAGAGGCTTGGTATTTCGGTCGCGAGCGCCCGGTGAGAGTACTGTGGCGACAGCCGACGATGATACCCGTCGCACAATCCTTGATCTGGA
>NZ_RZSR01000372.1:0-5295 GCF_004023265.1 Mesorhizobium sp. M1A.F.Ca.IN.020.06.1.1 | reverse complement strand
CATCCATGCCGAGCGCCGGCGCATTGAGGAGCGCACGGTAACCGCGGATGATGCCGGCCTCTTCCAGTCGCCTGACGCGGCGCAGGCAAGGCGGCGCCGAGATGCCGACGCGGCCGGACAACTCGACATTGGTCATACGACCGTCACTCTGCAGCTCTCGCAGGATCTTCCAGTCGATGGCGTCGAGATCGGCTTTGAGCGGCATGATCGGCTTTCGCGCAAGAATCTTTCGCGATTTTGTAATTTGGTTTCGCGCACGAGGCCACCCCTTTGCGATGATTTTTCTGCAACTGGCTGCGATATGGCCCTGTATACCGCTATGAAGCTTTCCGGGGACGAAGGCCAAGCTGCCTTGCTGGCTTGGCGGGCAGCACTTACATTACCGGCAACAAAACCACGGCCCTCGCGCCGCAGGGGACTTTTTCATGAACACCAAACACGCGCCCGTTCTCATCATCGGCTCCGGGCCGGCCGGCTACACCGCTGCGATCTATGCCGCCCGCGCCATGCTGAAGCCGATGCTTGTCGCCGGCCTGCAGCAGGGCGGTCAGTTGATGATCACCACCGACGTCGAAAACTATCCGGGCTTCGCCGATCCGATCCAGGGCCCCTGGCTGATGGAGCAGATGCTCAAGCAGGCCGAGCATGTCGGCACCGAGATCGTCAACGACATCATCACCGAGGTCGACCTCAATGTGCGGCCGTTTCGCGCCACCGGCGATTCCGGCACCGTCTACACCGCCGACGCTTTGATCATCGCCACCGGCGCGCAAGCCAAGTGGCTGGGTATCCCGTCCGAGCAGACGTTCATGGGCTTCGGCGTCTCGGCCTGCGCCACCTGCGACGGCTTCTTCTATCGCGGCAAGGATGTCGCCGTGGTCGGCGGCGGCAATTCGGCGGTGGAGGAGGCGCTCTACCTCGCCAACCTCGCCAGGAGCGTCACCGTCATTCACCGCCGCAACGATTTCCGCGCCGAGCGTATCCTGCGCGAGCGGCTGTTCAAGAAGGACAATGTCCGCATCATCTGGGATACCGTCGTCGACGAGATCACCGGGCAGCCGGGCAAGGCACCGCTGCCGCCTTCGGTCGACGGCTTGAAGCTGCGCAATGTGGTGACGGGCGAAGTGTCGCGGCTGCAGGTCGATGGCGTCTTTGTCGCGATCGGCCATGCGCCGGCGGTCGAGCTTTTCATCGGCAAGCTGAAGCAGAAGCCGAACGGCTATCTGTGGACGGCGCCCGATTCGACCCGTACCGACGTTCCCGGCGTTTTCGCCGCCGGCGACGTCACCGACGATGTCTACCGGCAAGCGGTTACAGCTGCCGGGCTCGGTTGCATGGCCGCGCTCGAGGCGGAGAAATATCTGGCGGGGATCGAGGTTCACCGCGAAGCGGCGGAATAATCGATCGGCTGAAAAAAGCCGTTTAAAAGCCTGATTTTTCATTCAGACGCCAAGGGCAACACGAGGGGAATCATGGCGCTGGACTGGGACAAGCTACGCGTGTTTCACGCTGCGGCGGAGGCTGGGTCGTTTACCCATGCCGCCGAAACGCTGCATCTGTCGCAGTCGGCGATCTCGCGGCAGGTCAGCGCACTGGAGCATGACGTCGGCGTGGCGCTGTTCCATCGCCACGCGCGTGGCCTCGTGTTGACCGAGCAGGGCGAGATGCTGTTCCGCACGGCACATGACGTGCTGATGAAGCTGGAGACGATCAAGTCGCGGCTGACCGAGACCAAGGATCGCCCGTCCGGCGTGCTGAGGGTCACGACAACGGTGGGGCTCGGGGCCGGCTGGCTGACCGAGCGCGTGCAGGAATTCATCGAGCTCTACCCCGAGATCAGCCTGCAGCTCATCCTCGCCAACGAGGAACTCGACCTCACCATGCGTCAGGCCGATTGCGCCATCCGCCTACGCCAGCCGCAGCAGCCGGATCTTATCCAGCGCCGGCTGTTCACGGTGCATTTCCACCTTTATGCGTCGCCTTCCTATGTGGCGAAGTTCGGCAAGCCCGCCTCGATCGCCGAGCTCAGGAACCACCGGATCGTCACCTTCGGCGTGCCGGTGCCCTCGCATCTGTCGGAGCTGAACTGGCTGGAGACGGTCGGCGATTTCGAGGGCGGGCAAAGGGTGCCGACGCTGCAGATCAACGACATCCTGTCTATCAAGCGCGCGGTCCAGGGCGGCGCCGGCATCGCCATGCTGCCCGACTACGTCATCAACAAGGACTCGAACCTCGTCCAGTTGCTGCCCGAAACCGAGGTGCCGTCCTTCGACACCTATTTCGCCTATCCCGACGCGATGAAGAACCAGGCGAAGCTGCACGTGTTCCGCGATTTCATCATCGCCAAGGCGCGCAGTTGGTCCTACTAGCAGGACCTGCCGATATTCGGGTGGTGCCGGCCTGACCTGGCCCACGACAGGGACTTAAGCGCGCCATGGCGTGGGGCAGCCAGCCGGAGACAGCGCGCCCGGGGCGGAGACAAAGAACAAGGCGCTGCCGGCATTTGCCGAAAAAGTTCGCATCGGGCTCTCCTGCCGCAGAAATAAACGCGACCAGCCCAAGTTCGCATCATTGTGAATTTAGCGTATTTCGGCACCGGAATCTGACCCGGTTTGCATATCAGCGATCGCTTTCAGTCCGGAACGGCTCTGGATTCGGCGATTTTTTCTGGTCCTATCGGTTCTCGCGACGGATTAGACCACAGCCTACCTCTTTTTGCATGCGTGTGTTGCAAAATAGATGCTTGTTTCTTGAGCATGATGAGCACATATATAGTTCATCTCCAGGGCGCGTTCTCCTCCCATTAGCGCCCTCGAGTGTTCCCCTCTGGAGGTTAGCCCTAATCGGCACTTCCAATCAAACTCAGCCGGATCTTTATTGATCCGGCTTTTTTGTTGCGCCGAAGTCACGCCGACACCAGAAATGCGTGCGCGCGGCCCGCGTAACAGTGACATGTAACATCGGGTAACATGTCGCAGACGCACTCTATCGATTAGGTAGATCATAGGACGCGGTTGGTCGGTCCGGGAGATGGGGGCATCACTCGGACAGGCCGGGCTCAGGCAGCTACCGCGTCCGATCCATTTCCTGATGCGGCGGACCTGCCGTTGCCTCCCAAGGAAGACAGTCCGCAATAAGAACGGCGCCCGGACGATCCGGGCGCCGTTTTCGCGTCTTCAACAAGATCCGATCAGGCGGCCTTGCCGTTGGCGTTCATCGCCTCGTCGGCGAGGCGCCCGGTCAGCTCGGCCATATGGTCGAAGACGGCCTTGTAGCTGGCGACGCCTGCCGTCGCCGAGCGCAGCTCGATGATCAGGTCGCCGATCTCGGCCTGGGGCATGGTCGCTTCGACCACGTCCCAGCCCGGCCAGCCGGGCCGCGCGTCATAGCCAAGGATCTGGCCGCGCCGCTGCGGGATCAAAGCGATAATCCTCGAGGTCGCATCTGAAGGCGTGACGATCTCGACCTTCATGATCGGTTCCAGCAGAACCGGCGAACAGGCCGCCATGCCTTCCTTCATCGCCAGCTTGGCCGCCATCTGGAAGGCCATGTCGGACGAGTCGACGGCATGATAGGAGCCGTCCGAAAGGTTGACGGCGACATCGACCACCGGGAAGCCGAGCGGACCGGATTTCAGATAGTCGCGGATGCCGGTCTCCACCGACTGGATGTAGGTTTTTGGCACGACGCCGCCGGTGATGGTGTCGGTGAACTGGAAACCCGTGCCGCGCGGCAGCGGCTTGATCTCGATCACCACGTCGCCGAACTGGCCGTGGCCGCCCGACTGTTTCTTGTGGCGGCCGCGCTGCTGCGCGGATTTGCGGATCGTCTCGCGATAAGGCACCGCCGGCGAATGGCCATCGATCGGGATCTGGTTCTTGCCCTCCAGCCGCTCGCGCACGACGCGCAGGTGCATTTCGCCATGGCCCGACAATACGGTCTCCGCGGAATCCTGGTTGTGGTGCAGGCTGAGCGAGGGGTCTTCCTCGGCTAACCTCTGGATCGCTGCCGACATCTTGACCTCGTCCTTGCGCTCCTTGGGGCGCAGAGCGAATGCGAACACCGGTTGCGGGGGCTCCAGGGCGATCAGCGGCTTGATGCCGCCCTTGGCCGAACTCAGCGTTTGGCCGGTCCTGACATTGTCGAGCTTGCCGAGCGCGACGGTATCGCCAGCCTTGGCCGACGGCAGCTTCAACTGGTCTTTGCCAAGCATCTTGTAGATGCCGGAGACCTTCGTCGTGTCGCCGCTGGAGAGGAAGAGTTCGGCCGCGTCGGCCACCTGGCCGGAAAGCACACGCGAAATAGACAGTTTGCCGCCATGCGCGGTGTGGATGGTCTTCATCACCTGCACGACCGTCTGGCTGCCATCAGGCGCGCCAAGGCGCTTGCGCGTCGCCTCGACGTCAGGCGCGTCGTGGCGGATAGCTTTCAACAGGCGCAGCACACCGTTGCCCTTCTCGGCGGTACCGATCAGCACCGGCGTCACCGAGCCGGCGCGCAGGTCAGCGGCAAGGTCATCGAAGATCGCGTCCTTCGGGGGCTCGATCTCCTCCAGCAACTGCTCCATCAGCTGGTCGTCATGGTCGGCCAGCGTCTCCAGCATCGAGAACCGTGCCTCGAGCTCGCGCGCCTTGTCGTCGTCCGGAATCTCGGCGACCTGGCTTTCGGCATATTCGCGGTAGACATAGGCGCGCTCCAAGGCCAGATCGATCGAGCCGATGACGACACCATCCTTGCGCAATGGAATCTGGCGCAGCAGCAGCGGCGCCGAACTGGCCGGCTGCAGCATCTTTAGCGTCTCGCGCACGCCGGCGACCGCCTTGTCCACCTTGTTGAGGAACAGGATGCGCGGCACGCCGAGATCGTCGAGCTTGCGCATGATGAGCTGAAGCGCGGGTATCTTCTTTTCGTCCGCTTCGGCCACGACCACGGCGACATCGCAGGCGGCAAGCACCGGCTCCGCCTCGAAGGCGAACTCGATGGAACCGGGGCAATCGACGAAGGTGAACTGCTCGCCCATGAATTCCGTCGTGGCAAAGGTCGCCTCGACGCTCATGGCGTGGGCGCGGGCTTCTGGCGAATGATCGGAAACCGTGTTGCCCGATGAGACGGGATTCTGGCGGGGAATGGCGCCCGTGCGGGCGAGGATAGCTTCGAGAAGTGTCGTCTTACCGCTTGCGAAGGGACCGACTATGGCGATGCATTTCGGTCCCGTGCGTCGTCCTCCGGCGCGATTACCCATGGCTGACCTCCACTCAGGCGTTTCCCTGGGAGCGGCCGCCCGCCTGCTCCTCC
>NZ_RZSR01000036.1:0-14106 GCF_004023265.1 Mesorhizobium sp. M1A.F.Ca.IN.020.06.1.1 | reverse complement strand
TGCCCGAGCCGTTCCAGTCGGTCTCGCCGAGCGGCTTGCAGTGGAACTCGATGTCGATGCCGTACTTTTCGGTAAGGCGCAGCAGCAGGTAGCGCGCCATCCAGATCTGGTCGGCGGCCTTCTTGGAACCCTTGCCGAAGATCTGGAACTCCCACTGGCCCTTGGCCACTTCGGCGTTGATGCCTTCATGATTGATGCCGGCGGCGAGACAGAGGTCGAGATGCTCCTCGACGATCTGGCGCGCGACATCGCCGACATTCTTGTAGCCGACGCCGGTGTAATAAGGTCCCTGCGGCGCCGGATAGCCGCTCTCGGGGAAGCCGAGCGGGCGGCCGTCCTTGTAGAAGAAATATTCCTGCTCGAAGCCGAACCAGGCGTCCTCGTCGTCCAGGATCGTCGCGCGGCTGTTCGATGCATGCGGGGTGACGCCATCGGGCATCATGACTTCGCACATGACGAGAACGCCGTTGGTGCGCGCCGGATCCGGATAGAGCGCAACCGGCTTCAGCACGCAGTCGGAGCTGCGGCCTTCGGCCTGGTTCGTGGAAGAGCCGTCGAAGCCCCACAGTGGCAGCTGCTCAAGCGTCGGGAACTCGGCAAACTCCTTGATCTGGGTCTTGCCGCGCAGATTGGGGGTCGGGGTGTAGCCGTCGAGCCAGATATACTCGAGTTTGTATTTGGTCATTCCAGTGCCTCTCGTTGCTTGGACGCCGGGGCGGCATCAACGCATGGCCGGACCGAGCCGGCCTGCCGTGCGCTAAAATGCAATTCGTATGCCACTCTCCTCGTCCAGGGTGCGGCAAAATGGTCATCGCAAAGCGTTGATTTTGCTGAGCCTGCGCAGCAATGCGCGGCGATCGTTCAGGCGCGCTTTCTGCATAAATATTGTGCAACGCCTGATCTTTTTGTGAGCATATTGCCTAAATGAATCGCAGAACCTATCTTGGGAACAGATTTGAATCGACTTGCTCCTGAAGAGGTAGGAGGCCGCCAATGGATGTCACCACGTCCCGTCCTTCGGCAAAGATCCTGATGTTCCCGCTTGCAGGCCGGGCGTCTGCCTCAAATTTAGGCCCAAAGGCGAAATTCGCGGCAGAGCTTGCCTCGTTGCGCAATACGCACGCAGATTTCGACGGCTGGTACCATCAGGCGGCAATCGAGGAAGAACACAAGCAGCGCAAGAGCTGACCAATTCTTTCCAGCTCGAGACGAGAAAAAGCCCGGCGCGATCGCTCGCGCCGGGCTCTTCATTTGCCGAGGATCGGCTACTGCTTGGCGTCCAGATCGGTGCCAAGCGTATCCCTGACGAAGATCATGCCGATGATAAGCGACATCGCGGCGATCACCACCGGGTACCAGAGGCCGTAATAGATGTCGCCCTTGTAGGCGCTGAGTGCGAACACCGTTGCCGGCAGCAGGCCGCCGAACCAGCCATTGCCGATATGGTAAGGCAGCGACATGCCGGTATAGCGGATGCGGGTCGGGAACATCTCGACCAGGATTGCGGCGATCGGCCCGTAGACCATGGTCACGAACACGACCAGGATGAACAGGATGCCGATCGTCACCGGCCAATTCACCGCCTCCGGATCGGCGACCATGGCAAAGGCACCACCGCCCGGGATGTTGTAGACGGTGACCTCGGGGGCGCCGGCCGCTTCCTCCTTGGTCAGCAGCTTGTCGGCCACCGCCTTGTCGGTCGGAACGGTCGTTTTCTCGCCGCCGCGGATCGCCGCGGCATCGAGCTTCAGTTCCGGATTGGCTGCGACGAAGGCGTCGAGCTTCTGGTCCGGCACCTTGGCCGCGGCCCGCTTCAGCGGATAGCCGCCATCCTGCAGGGACATGTTGACGGCCTTTTGGAAGGCGGCCTCCTTGGCCTTGGCCTGATCGCCGGCGGCGACGGCGTCATAGGACTGCACCGTCTCGTTGCCGATCTTGACCGTGGCGGCCGTGCCGGGTGCCGCGGTCGAAACGACGTCGTAAGGCACCGAGTTCTTGGTCAGGAACGAGGTCGCGATATCGCAGGATGTCGTGAACTTCGCCGTGCCGACCGGATTGAACTGGAACCTGCAGTCGCCGGGTGCCGCGGTCACCGTCGCGCGCGTGTTCTGCTGTGCGGTGGCCAGCGCCGGATTGGCGGCCCAGGTCAGCGCCTTGAACAGCGGGAAGGTGCAGACGATTCCCAAAGCAAGGCCGGCCATGATGATCGGCTTGCGGCCGATCTTGTCGGACAGCCAGCCGAACACGACGAAGAAGATCGAGCCGACGGCAAGCGCGATCGCGATCATGACGTTGACCGACCACGCGTCGACCTTCAGCACGTTCTGCAAGAAGAACAGCGCGTAGAACTGGCCGTTGTACCAGATCACGGCCTGGCCTGCGGTGAGGCCGAGCAGCGCCAGAAGTGCGATCTTGGCGTTCTTCCACTGGCCGAAGGCTTCTGACAGCGGCGCCTTGGAGCCCTTGCCCTCCTCTTTCATGCGCTGGAAGGTCGGCGACTCCGAAAGCGACAGCCGGATCCAGATCGAGATGGCAAGCAGCAGGAAGGAGACGATGAAGGGAATGCGCCAGCCCCAGGCAGCGTAGGTTTCCTTGCTGAGCGAACCCTGGACGATGAGGATGACGATCAGCGACAGGAATAGGCCGAGCGTTGCCGTCGTCTGGATCCAGGAGGTGTAGAAGCCGCGGCGATCGTCCGGCGCGTGCTCGGCGACATAGGTTGCGGCACCGCCATATTCGCCGCCAAGCGCCAGCCCCTGCAGCATGCGAAGCCCGATCAGGATCACCGGTGCCGCGATGCCCCAGCTGGCATAGCCGGGCAGCAGGCCGACCAGGAAGGTCGACAGGCCCATGATCGTCATGGTGACGAGGAAGGTGTATTTGCGGCCGACGAGGTCGCCGATGCGGCCGAACACAAGCGCGCCGAAGGGACGGACGAGGAAGCCGGCGGCGAAAGCCAGCAGCGCGAAGATGTTGCGCGTCGCCTCGGGGATGGTCGGGCTGAAGAAGGTCGCGCCGATGAAGGCGGCCAGCGAACCGTAAAGATAGAAATCGTACCATTCGAAAACGGTACCGAGCGAGGAGGCGAAGATGACCTTCTTTTCCTCCCGCGTCATGCCGCGGCTTTTTCCGCCGGCGGTCGATGCCATTGCCATTGATATATCCTCCCGTGGATCCCGTCTGTCCTCGATGGCTGCGCGCCACCGTCCGCAATTCCTCGGACTCAAAAACGCGGCCAACGAAGGAAAAAATGGCAGAAAGCGCCCCGGAAAGGCACCGCGACGATGGGATTATGACTTTGGTATTAGATGCAATGCGAAGCGGAGCTCAGGCTTTGAGCGCCTCAAGCAGGCTGACTGCCGCCATCATGTCGCGCTTGCGGGCGGAGCGGCGCGCGACGGCTTCGGCATCCTGGCCCCAGTGCTCGATCTGCCAGTCTTCGTCGACATGGCCGGCGGCCCAGGCCTCCTCGCCGTCGAGCTCGCCGAAGTCGACGGCAAGCGCCAGCAGCGCTGAGCCGGTCAGCGAGGTCATGACGTGGATCGCGGCCAGACGCAGCGGCTCGGCGCGCTGGGCAAGATGAGCGCCAAGGACGGCGATCGTCTCGCGCGGCTGCTCGACATGGATGACACCTTCGGCGAGGTTGAAGCGCACGCCGAGGTTGCTTCTTGCCCAATCGAGAACCGGATCCCAGAGCCTGTTCTGACGGTCTACCAGCCCCTGCGGGCCATCGGCTCGGTAGCAAAGCAGGTCCGACGAAGCGAAGCGCAGGACATCCTCCAGCACCGCTTGCGGGTCGCTGGCCACACCGTCGAGTGCCGTGTTGGCAAGGCGCATCACCGGCATGGTCACAGGGTCGATGATCTCGCGCTGGGCGGAAAATTCGTCAGCAACCAGCGTCGCGGCTCCTTCAGTCGGCAACACCAGCAGCGCCTTTCCCGGCGTGCGGACCGGCCTGCCGTCCAGATGGACGGCAAAACCGCCTTCGACCGGCACTACCGAAACCGCCTTGTAGAAGCGCTTCGGCAGCGGCGTCTTCATCTGGATCTGGGCGCGGCGCACCGGATCGGGATCTGAAAGCTGCTTTCCCGCTTCGAGGTCGTTGAGGATGTCGCGCATCTCGAACTCCTTACGCTGGGACCTGCTTGCGCGACGGCCGATTGACGATGATCAGCCCGGCCGCGATCAGGCCCAGTGCCAGGAAGATCCTGATCGTCAGCGGCTCGCCCAAAAGCACGGCGCCGCACAGAACACCGAACACCGGCGACAGGAAGGCGAAGCTGGACAGGCCTGCCGCCGGATAGCGCGTGAGCAGCCAGAACCACAAAACATAGGTGAAAGCGACGATATAGAAAGACTGGAACATCAATGCCAGTGTCGGCAATGCAGCGATTTCGCGGATCGGCGGGCCGGCGAACGGCATCACAAGGGCACCGACGACGGCGGCGCCCGCGAGTTGATAGAGCAGAAGCTTCTCGGCGCTGGTTTCGACCAGCTTCGATCGCTTGATGACGATGCTGGTCAACGCCCACAGGATGCCCGAGCCAAGACTGAGCAGATCGCCCGTCAGCGTCGCGTCATTGCCGGCGAAGATGCCGTCTGAGAACACGGCCAAAAGGCCGCAGAAGGCAAGCACGAGGCCCCCAAGCTTGCGCGCGTTGATGCGCTCGCCGAGTAAAAAATGGCCGCCGATCAGGACCCAGAACGGCATGGTGTTGACCAGGAGCGTGTTGCGAGCGACGGTCGTGTATTCCAGCCCGATATAGAGAAACAGGAACTCGACGCCGAAGAGCACGCCGACGACAATACCGGCGCTGAGCGTCCCATCCGCTTCAAACAGCTTGATGCCGCGCAACCGGCACCAGCCGAGAACGCACAGCCCGCCGATGATCGAGCGCGCGATCGATACGAAGACCGGATCGTAGCCGGCATAGGAGACCTTGGCGGCGACGTAGTTCAGGCCCCAGGACAATGTCAGCCCGACCATCATGGCGGCCGCGGTCATGTCGACCGCGTCGCGTCGGCCGAATGTATCGGCAGCACCGCTCAATTGTCGTCCTCCGCGCTCTGCTCATCGAAGCCGAGCAAGTTCCAGCTTTGGCGCATATGCGGCGGCATCGGCGCGGTAACATCGATGACGCCCTGGTCTGGATGCGGGATAACGATGCGGCGCGCGAGAAGATGAAGGCGGTTCTGGATGCCGCCGGGAAACTCCCAATTGGTGTCGGCCTCGAAATATTTGGGATCGCCGATGATCGGGCAGCCGATATGGGCGGCATGGACGCGAAGCTGGTGGGTGCGGCCGGTATAAGGTTCCATTTCCAGCCAGGACAGCGACTGCGCCGCCTGCTCGACGACGCGGTAATAGGAAACGGCATGGTCGGCGCCCTTCTCGCCATGCTTGGCGATGCGCACGCGGTCGCCGTCCGGCGTCGCCTCCTTGACCAGCCAGGTCGAGATCTTGTCCTCGCGCTTCGGCGGCACGCCCTTGACCAAGGCCCAATAGGTTTTCTTCGTCTCGCGCGCCCGGAACGCTTCCGACAGCTTCATCGCGGCAAGGCGGGTGCGGGCAACGACCAGCACGCCGGAAGTGTCGCGGTCGAGGCGATGGACGAGGCGCGGCTTCTCGCCCTTCTGGTTGCGCCAGGCCTCGAGCATGTCGTCGACATTGCGCGTGACGCCGGAGCCGCCCTGCACGGCAAGCCCGGCAGGCTTGTTGAAGACGAAGACCTTCGGGTCCTCGTGCAGCAGCATCTTGGCCAGCACATCGGCATCGCCCTGGTTGCGGATCGAATGGCCGGTGAGCGGGGCGTCGCCCTTCTTGTCGACTTCGAGCGGCGGAATGCGCACGGTCTGCCCGGGCTCGACGCGCGTGTCGGCCTTCACGCGGCCGCCATCAACGCGGACCTGGCCCGAGCGCAAGAGCTTTTGCAGGTGACCGAAGCCGAGGCCCGGATAATGGACCTTGAACCAGCGGTCGAGCCGCATGCCCGCTTCGCCAGCCTCCACCGTGATTTGTTCGACACCTGCCATGGTTACGCTTTTCCGGTTGAAAGCGGCGCCATAGCACTAAGGCAGAGAGGTTGCGAGCCAAAGACCCAACAACGGACAAAGATCGCGCCAAAGAGCGTTGCGCAGCCGCGGGCGCGGACGCCTCAGTTTGCGGCCGCCTTCTTGGCCTTGGACGAGCCGATCATCTTCCAGTTCTTGTAGAACATGGAATTGACGCGCTCGACGCTGACCGAGACGATGGCGAGAAGGTTGGCGATCAGGCCGGGGAATGGCGATGGACGGATGATATCCATGAACACGCAGTAGCGGCGTCCGTCATATTCGTTCACTGAACGGTGCAGCAGCGTGTCGTCGAAAATGTAAAGCGGGTTGTCGTGCCAGTAGTTCCTGGCGCCGTTGCACTCGACGAAAATCTCAGCCTTGACCGGCAACAGGTTGTAGAGGATGCGCAGGCTGAGCCGCAGCGGCCCGAAATGCCAGGAAGTCGATTCCTTGCCTCTGAAGACTGAGACGGCGATGGTCTTGATGTATTTGAAGTCCTTGTTGAATTCCGCGACGTTGTCGATCTTGTGCTTGCCATACCACTGATAGACATACATGCCGCGCCGACCGGTGCCGAAATTGGCGTCGATATCGGCGATGATCTCGTTCTTGCGAGCTTTGAAGACGTCGAGAACCTCGTTGACCTCGCGCTGATAGTCTGCAGGGAACTGCTCCAGCTTCCATACGCCCGGGTTCCGATAGCAAAGCAGGTCGACCAAAAGGTTGAACGGCGACAGCAGCCAGGTGAAGATGCCGTTGCCGAGGAAATAGCCGCGGAACAACGACAGATCCTTGTTTGCATTGCGCATCACGTCGATCAGGCCGCAGACGATCCAGATCGTGGTCAGGATCGGGATAAAATAAAAGCCAAGCGCGAGAAGCGGGACTGCGATAGCAGCCTGACGAAGAGTCTTACGGGTTTGCTTTGTCATAGTCTTTCGCTTGGGAGCGCGATCCTGTTCGCATGAGCCAAATCACGGCGACCCCCGCCAGCCGTGCGCCTTCATAGGATTTTTCATGACGCGGCACAATCTGGAACAGGTTTGCCCGCTCACGATCGCGCCAGCATCTCGACTTTGCTGTCATGCCGACGAAGCTTCGCCGCCAAGGGCCCGCCGAGTCGCGGAAGCGGCTATTCCCGCTCTTTGCGCAGCTTTGCCCAGTATTCCAACCGCTTCTTGACCTCGCGCTCGAAGCCGCGCTCGGGCGGATCGTAGAAAGTGCGGCGGCCCATCTTTTCCGGGAAATAGTCCTGGCCGGAAAAGGCATCCGGCTCGTCGTGGTCGTAGCGGTAGCCGGCGCCGTAATCCTCTTCCTTCATCAGCTTGGTCGGCGCGTTGAGGATGTGCTTGGGCGGCAGCAGCGAGCCGAATTCCTTGGCCGCTTGTGTCGCCGCCTTGAAGGCGGTGTAGACGGCATTCGACTTGGGCGCGGTGGCGAGGTAGACGGTGGCCTCGGCGAAGGCGAGTTCGCCCTCGGGCGAGCCGAGATAATCGTAGGCGTCCTTTGCGGCATTGGCGACGACCAGGGCCTGCGGATCGGCAAGCCCGATATCTTCCACCGCCATGCGCACCAGCCGGCGGCCGAGATAGAGCGGATCCTCACCGGCATCGAACATGCGGGCGAGGTAATACAGCGCAGCGTCCGGATCCGAGCCGCGCACCGATTTATGCAGCGCCGAGATCAGGTTGTAATGGCCGTCCTGGCCCTTGTCGTAGATCGGCGCGCGACGCTGGATGACGCGCTGCAGGCCTTCGGGCCCAAACACCTCGCCCGGCTTGGCGGCGCGCCAGACCTCCTCGGCGAGCGTCAGCGAGGCACGACCGTCGCCATCGCTCATGCGGATCAGCATGGCCCGCGCCTCGTCGTCGAGCGGCAGCGCCCTGCCCTCGGTCGCCTCGGCCCGCTCCAGCAGCTTGGCGATGCTCTCCTCGTCCAGCGAGCGGAAGACGAGCACCCGCGCGCGGGACAGAAGCGCCGCGTTCAGCTCGAAGGATGGGTTCTCCGTCGTGGCGCCGACCAGCACCACCGTGCCGTCTTCCATGACCGGCAAAAAACCATCCTGCTGGGCACGATTGAAGCGATGGATCTCGTCGACGAAGAGCAGCGTCTGGCGGCCATTGGTCCGGCGCAGTTTTGCTGCCTCGAACACTTTCTTCAGGTCGGCGACGCCGGAAAACACCGCCGATATCTGCTCGAAGGCAAGGTGGGTTTCGCCGGCGAGCAACCGCGCCACCGTCGTCTTGCCGGTGCCGGGCGGGCCCCAGAAGATCATCGAGCCGAGCGTGCCGGAATTGATCAGCCGCGTCAGCGCGCCATCCGGGCCGGTCAAGTGCTCCTGGCCGACAACCTCGCCAAGGGTCTTCGGGCGCAACCGGTCAGCCAGCGGGCGGCCGGGCGGCGCCTTCTCCGGTTCATCGACGCTGAACAGATCGGCCATGCACTTTTATTTGGTTGGAACGCGGCCCCTTTTCCAGAGCCTGCTCAGTAACGCAACACCTGGCGCAGTATCTGCCCACCGCGCTCGACGGTAAACCGCCACCACCGCGTGTCCTGCTGCGCAATCTGTGCCAGCGTCGCCGCCTTATCGATGCTCGTGCCGTTCACTTCGCGCACGATGTCGCCCGGTTGGAAGCCGAAATCGGCGGCCGGTGAATCGCGGTTGATGTCGACCACGGTGACCCCCTTCATGTCGGTGCGCAGCCCGAGACGCTGGGCAAGGCGCGGCGAAAGCTCTGCCACCTTGGCGCCGGCGAAGGGGCTGCGGCCATGCAGCGTGACCTCGCTCGGCTTCGCGCCTTCGGGGGCGCGCTCCAGCGCAATCTCAAGCGTTGCCTGCTGGCCCTTGCTCAGCACTGCGAAGGTCGCCTTGGTACCGATCGACAGCGTCGCCATGCGGTAATCCAGCGCCTCGATGCTTTCGACCGGGGTGTTGTTGAGCGACAGCACGACGTCGCCGGGCTTGAGCCCCGCCTTGCCGGCCGGTCCGGCCCCATCGACCGACGAGACCAGCGCGCCTGTCGGCTTTTCCATGCCAAGAGATTCCGCGATCTGGGGTGTCACGGCTTCAAACTCGGCGCCGATATAGGGCCGCTCGAAGAAATCCAGGCCGGCTTTGGCGGCGTCGGCGAAAGCCCTGACCATGTTCGACGGAATGGCGAAACCGATACCGATCGAGCCGCCGCTGCGGCTATAGATAGCCGTGTTGATGCCGACCAGCTGGCCGCCCATGTTGATCAGCGCGCCGCCGGAATTGCCGGGATTGATGGCGGCATCGGTCTGGATGAAATAGCCGGAGTCGGAAACGCCGATATGGCTGCGGGCAAGCGCCGAAACGATCCCGCTGGTGGTCGTCTGGCCGACGCCGAAGGGATTGCCGATGGCGAGCACCAGGTCGCCGACCTCGAGCGCGTCGGAATCGCCGATGGCGATCACCGGGAACGGCTTGTCGGCGGAGATTTTGAGCACGGCAAGATCCAGTGTCTCGTCCTTCAGCATCACCTTGGATGTGAACTCGCGCCCGTCGGCCGTCGCGACCTTCACCTCGTCGGCATCCTTGATGACATGGTAGTTGGTGACGATCACGCCGCTCGGATCGACCAGCACGCCGGAACCGAGCGAAGACTGCGCGCGCGGCTGCGCGCGGCCGAAGAACTCCTCGAAGAAGGGATCGCCCTCGAATGGCGAGGTCACCTTTGCGGTCTGCGAGGCGTAGACGTTGACCACGGCCGGCGCCGTCTGCTTGACCAGCGGCGCAAACGAAAGCTGCACCTCCTCGCGGCCGAACGGCACGCGCTTGTCGGGCCCGGAAGTGGAGTTCTCGCCCTCGACGCCATGCAAGAGATCGGTCAGCACGTCGGAAAGGCCAGGGTCGGCCGGCTTGGCGGCATCTTCTGCGAATGCCTGTCTGACGCTAGGAGCCGCGGCGAAAGCGGCAAGCGTGCAAACCGCAATAAGAAACAGCCGTTTGAGGTGCATTCCGAATCCTCCAGATCAGGCGCCATTGTCCCGACGATTGTGCAGAATGAAAGGCTAATGCACGGAAATACGATGCTTGTCGCGCAAAAGCGTGAGAACGAGAACGAAAATCCGCTCGCCCTGCTCGCTGGCTTCAGAACGAAAAAGGGGCCCCGAAGGCCCCTTGAATTCATTCGCTGAAAACCTGGCCTTATGCGGCCGCGGCTTCCTCTTCGCCGCCTTCGGCCTCGAGACGCGCGCGGTCGGCGGCGCCCTTGGCCGAGGTGTCGCGGTCGACGAACTCGATGACCGCCATGGCGGCATTGTCGCCGTGGCGGAAGCCCGCCTTCATGATGCGCAGGTAGCCGCCGTTGCGGCTGGCGTAGCGCGGTGCGATGGTTTCGAACAGGCGCTTGACGACGCCTTCATTGCCGATCTGCGCGATCACCTGGCGGCGGGCGTGCAGGTCGCCGCGCTTGCCGAGCGTCACCAGCTTCTCGACGATCGGACGCAGGTCCTTCGCCTTCGGCAGGGTGGTGACGATCTGCTCGTGCTCGATCAGAGACACGGCGAGGTTGGCGAACATCGACTTGCGGTGGCTTACGCTGCGGGCGAAGCGACGGCCTTTGAAACCGTGGCGCATGGCTCTTTTCCTTCTTTAGTTGTTCAAGAGGCCACGGCCTCTGATGGTTTTCCGCATGACCGTCGGATCGAGCGGCTCGCGCCGCCGATCCTTGGAATTCATGCTCAATACTGATCCTCGTAACGCTTGGCGAGGTCTTCGATGTTTTCCGGCGGCCAGTCCGGCACTTCCATGCCGAGGTGCAGACCCATCGCCGCCAGCACTTCCTTGATCTCGTTCAGCGACTTGCGGCCGAAATTCGGAGTGCGCAGCATCTCGGCTTCGGTCTTCTGGATCAGGTCGCCGATATAGACGATGTTGTCGTTCTTCAGGCAGTTGGCCGAACGCACCGAAAGCTCGAGCTCGTCGACCTTCTTGAGCAGCGCCGGGTTGAAGGCGAGCTCGGTGACGGCCTCGGTGGCGACTTCCTTCTGCGGCTCGTCGAAGTTGACGAACAGGCTGAGCTGGTCCTGCAGGATGCGGGCCGCGAAAGCCACGGCGTCCTCGCCCGAGATCGAACCGTCGGTCTCGATGGTCATGGTCAGCTTGTCATAGTCGAGAACCTGACCCTCGCGGGTGTTCTCGACCTTGTAGGAGACCTTCTTGACCGGCGAGTAGAGGCTATCGACCGGGATCAAGCCGATCGGCGCGTCCTCGGCGCGGTTGCGCTCAGCCGGCACGTAGCCCTTGCCGGTGTCGACGGTGAATTCCATGCGGATCTCCGCGCCCTCGTCCAGCGTGCAGATCACGTGGTCGGGGTTGAGGATCTCGACGTCGCCGACGGTCTGGATGTCACCGGCAAGCACGGCGCCCGGGCCCTGCTTGCGCACGACCATGCGCTTGGGACCATCGCCTTCCATGCGGATGGCGATTTCCTTGATGTTGAGCACGATGTCGGTCACGTCCTCGCGCACGCCGGCGATGGACGAGAACTCATGCAGCACGCCGTCGATCTGCACGGCGGTGACGGCCGCACCGCGCAGCGAAGACAGAAGCACGCGCCGCAGCGCGTTGCCGAGCGTGAGGCCGAAGCCACGCTCGAGCGGCTCGGCCACAAGCGTGGTCAGCGTCTTCTTCTTCGACGAGAACTCGATCTTGTTCGGCTTGATCAGTTCCTGCCAGTTTTTCTGGATCATGGTGTCTTCCTTCCTTTGACCCGCCACCATCCAATCGTGGCGGGCAGCCTGGAATTGCCGCGGAGGAGCGCCTTGGCGCTCACGCGGCGTTCAAAAATATTAGACGCGGCGCTTCTTGCGCGGACGGCAGCCATTGTGCGGGATCGGCGTCACATCGCGAATCGAGGTGATGGTGAAGCCGGCCGCCTGAAGGGCGCGCAGCGCCGATTCACGGCCGGAGCCGGGTCCGCAGACCTCGACCTCGAGCATGCGCATGCCGTGTTCCTGGGCCTTCTTGGCGACGTCCTCGGCGGCCATCTGGGCGGCGAACGGGGTCGACTTGCGCGAACCCTTGAAGCCCTGGGCGCCGGCGGACGACCAGGCGATCGAATTGCCCTGCGCGTCGGTGATGGTGATCATCGTGTTGTTGAAGGTCGAATTGACGTGGGCAACGCCCGACGAGATGTTCTTGCGTTCGCGACGGCGAACACGAGCGGCTTCCTTGGCCATGGTACTCCTTTCAGTTGATCTCTACACCGCCGTAACGCCAGCGGCTCCACCTTTGCAGTGAATGGTGAATAGTGAAATGGTGAATGGTCAAAGCGCCATTCACCATTCACCACCAACCATTCACCAATTACTTCTTCTTGCCGGCGATCGCCTTGGCCGGGCCCTTGCGGGTGCGCGCATTGGTATGCGTGCGCTGGCCGCGGACCGGCAGCGAGCGGCGGTGACGCAGGCCGCGGTAGCAGCCGAGGTCCATCAGCCGCTTGATGTTCATCGAGACCTCGCGGCGCAGGTCGCCTTCGACCTGGTAGTCGCGGTCGATCGTCTCGCGGATCTGCAGCACTTCCGCGTCGGTCAGCTGGTTGACGCGGCGGTCCGCTGGGATGCCGACCTTGTCGACGATCTCCTGGGCAAACTTCTTGCCGATGCCGTGAATGTACTGAAGCGCAATGACGACGCGCTTGTTGGTCGGAATGTTGACGCCGGCTATACGAGCCATGTTCTTTCATCTCCATTTGGGCCGGCCACCTTCAAAAAGGCAGGCCCGGCGCTATCTAAGTTGCCCCGCGTCCGGTGGAGGCCGGCCCTTGCGGGAGTTTCCTGGTTCAAAACAGATGCCCTGCCCTTGCGGGCAAGCAAAGTCCATGCCTGATAGGAAGACGGGCCGCCATACCCCAATGGCTTCTTCCAGTCAAGCGCAATCTTTGCTTGTCGGAGCGGCCTAGCTCACCGCCGCCGTGAGCACCTTCTCGATCTCCGCGGTCACCGCGTCGATGCTGGCCATGCCGTCAACGCTCTTCAGCCTGCCTTTGGCATAGTAGTAGCCGGTCAGCGGCGCCGTCTTCTTGTAATATTCTCGCAGGCGCTCCTCGAACACCGCCGGGTTGTCGTCCTTGCGCACCGGCTGGCCGGCCGCCTTGGCATCCTCGGCCCGCTTGACGATGCGCCCGACCAGCGCCTTGTCGTCGACGACGAGCTCGATGACGCTGTCGAGCGCGATGTTGCGCTCGGCGAGCATGGCTTCGACGGCATCGGCCTGCACCAGCGTGCGCGGATAACCGTCGAGGATGAAGCCCCTGGCGCAGTCGGGCTGGTCGATCCGCTCGGCGACGATCGCATTGACGATCGCGTCCGACACCAGCTCGCCGGCATCCATCACCGCCTTGGCCCGCCTGCCGACTTCGGTTCCGGCCTGGACGGCGGCACGCAGCATGTCTCCCGTCGAAAGCTGGGGTATGCCGTGTTTTTCTACCAGTCTCTGTGCTTGCGTCCCCTTGCCCGCTCCTGGCGGCCCAAGCAATATCAGCCTCATCTGCTCCTCTTACCCCCGCGCAACTTCGACTTCTTGATCAGGCCCTCATACTGGTGCGCGATCAGGTGACCCTGAATCTGCGCCACCGTGTCGAGCGTGACACTGACCACGATCAGAAGCGATGTGCCACCGAGATAGAAAGGTACGCCAGTCGCTGAAATCAGGAACTCAGGCAGCAGACACACCAGCACCAGGTAGATGGCGCCGATGACGGTGATACGCGTCAGAACATAGTCGATATATTCGGCGGTGCGCTCGCCCGGACGATAGCCCGGGATGAAGCCGGAATGCTTCTTGAGCTGGTCGGCCGTGTCCTTCGGGTTGAAGACGATCGCCGTGTAGAAGAAGGCGAAGAAAATGATCATCGCCGCATAGAACGCCATATAGAGCGGCTGGCCGTGGCCCAGCGCCGCAAGAACCGTGCTCGCCCAGGCAGGCAGGTTGGTGGTCTGCGAGAAGCCTGCAACCGTTGCCGGGAGAAGCAGCAGCGAGGAGGCGAAGATCGGCGGGATGACACCCGAGGTGTTGAGCTTCAGCGG
>NZ_RZSR01000371.1:0-5297 GCF_004023265.1 Mesorhizobium sp. M1A.F.Ca.IN.020.06.1.1 | reverse complement strand
GATGAGCTACACGCTTCCCGACAATGTCGAGAACCTGATCGCCACCAACGCCAAGAACTACGCTTTTGGAAACGACCTGGACAACATCATCACCGCCAAGGCCGGCCACCAGACGCTGGACGGCGGCAAGGGCAATGATGTGCTGATCGATGGCGGCGGCGGTTACGACACTTTCATCATCGCGAAAGGCAACGGAAGCGACCTGATCGCCAATTTTGCCGCGACTGACAGCGTCCGTCTCGATGGCTATGGGTTCACTTCCTTCGACGCCATCCACTCGAACATGATCCAGGCGGGACCGAACGTCATCTTGAACCTCGGATCCGGCGAGATCCTCATGTTCAAGGACACGACCATCGACAAGCTGCAGCCCAGCCAATTCCAGCTGCCGATCGACAAGTCCGACATGACGCTGTCTTTCAGCGACGACTTCAACGCGCTGAACCTCCACAACAGCCAAGGCGGCACGTGGGATACCAACTTCTGGTGGGGCGCGCCGAACGGCAGCACGCTCGCCACCAACAACGAGCTGCAATGGTATATCGACGCCAATTACGCGCCGACGAGCTCGGTCCACCCGTTCAGCGTGAACAACGGCGTGCTCACCATCACCGCGGCGCAAGCGCCGGCGGACATCAAGCCGCTGATCAACAATTACGAATACACGTCCGGCATCCTGACCACGCATGACAGCTTCTCGCAGACATACGGCTATTTCGAAATGCGCGCCGACCTGCCGGAAAACGCCGGCGCCTGGCCGGCCTTCTGGCTGCTGCCGGAAGACGGCTCGTGGCCGCCTGAGCTGGACGTCATCGAAAGATACGGCCAGACCCCGAACTCGCTTCTGATGACCGCGCATACGATGGAGACGGGTACGCACACCATGGTCGGGTCTACGGTGAATGCGATGGATACTGCCGGTTTCCACACCTATGGCCTGCTGTGGACGCCGGACAAGCTTGTCTGGACCTATGACGGCGTGCAGGTCGCGGAAGCGGCGACGCCCTCGGACATGGATAAGCCCATGTACATGCTGGTCAATCTTGCGATCGGCGGCCAGGCCGGCGCGCCGCCGGATCATCTTGCCACACCGGCTGAGATGAAGATCGACTACATCCGCGCCTATACGCTGGACGCTGTGGAGGCTAACCCCCTGATCGCCACCAGCAGCACCACCACCGCAACGCACAGCACTGCCACGCACAGCTTCGGCAGCAGCACGCTGCATCACGGTTCCGAGTTTGGGGGCCACGCTTAAGATTTTCAGGCGATCGGTTCGATGTCCCGGGATCATGCAGCGGCGGCCGATATGACTGCACCGTCGAGCCTGCGGGCGGTGTTCCTGCGCGCCGTCGGCGATGTCGGGCTCTTCTCGCTGCTGATCAACATCCTGCTTCTGGTGATCCCGCTTTATCTGCTTCAGGTCTATGACCGCGTGCTGCCCTCCTCCAGCGTCGAGACGCTGGTCTATCTGTCGGCGATTGCGGTTCTTGCGCTCGCTTTCCTCGGACTGCTGGACGCGATCCGCGCCGTCTACACGCAGCGCGTCGCGGCCGCCGTCGACAGGAAGCTCGGGGCAAGGACATTCGCCCTCTCGCTGGCGCCCAAATATGCCGGCGGCCTGTCGCCGCTGCGTGATCTCGCCTCGGTCTGCGCCTTCGTCCGGTCGCGCGGCGTGGCGGTGCTGTTCGACCTGCCCTTTGCGCCCGTCTTCCTCGCTTTGCTCTATCTGATCCATCCGGTGCTGTTCTGGGTGACAGTCGCCGGCGCGGTGCTTCTGCTCGTCCTTGTCGTCGCGAACCAGCTCGCCATTGGCCGGAACGATGCCATGTCCGCGGAACGCTCGGCGTTGGCGAGCCATGCGGAACAGGTCTTTGCCCGCAATGCCGAAACGCTGCGCGCCATGGGCATGGTCGAGAACGCCGCTCGGGTCTGGGGGCGGCATGTCGGGGCAGCGCTCACGCTTTACGACCGTTCCTCGAGCGCCAATGCGATCTTCAGCGGCGCCTCGCGGGCGCTGCGCATGATGCTGCAGCTGGCGATCCTCGGCGCCGGCGCGTGGCTGGTGCTCGAGGGGCAGATGACGGCGGGTATGATCTTCGCCTCCTCGCTGGTGTCGTCGCGCGCGCTGCAGCCGCTCGACCAGCTGATCGGCGCCTGGCGGCAAATCGTCGAGGCAAAGCGGGCCTGGAAGCGGCTGGAGACGGCGCTTGCTGCGCACCCGGCCGAGAAGCGGAAACTGGCGCTCCCCGATCCGTTAGGCGCGATTTCGGTGCAGGACGTTTTCTTCATGGCACCGAACGCACAGCCCGGCACCGAACCTATCCTCAAGCGGCTGAATTTCCAGATCGGCGCCGGCGAAGCGGTGGCGATCGTGGGGCCGAGCGGCGCCGGCAAATCGACGCTGGCGCGGCTGCTTGTCGGTGCCGCGCAGCCGACCGGGGGCGCAGTGAGGATCGACGGCGCCGACCTCAGGACCTGGGAGGAAAAACAGCTCGGGCGACAGATCGGCTACCTGGCGCAGGAGGTGGAGCTCTTTCCCGGCACGATCGGCGACAATGTCGCCCGCTTCGACGCGCAGGCCGAGGACGCCGCGATCGTCGAGGCCGCCAGGCGCGCCCAGGCGCATGAGTTGATCCTGGCGCAGCGCGACGGCTACCAGACAATGATCGGCCCTTCCGACAGGACGCTCTCGGGTGGCGAGCGCCAGAGGATCGGGCTGGCGCGCGCCTTCTACGGCAACCCGCGCATTCTCGTGCTCGACGAGCCCAGTTCCCATCTCGACGGCAGCGGCGAGGCGGCGCTCGAAGTGGTGCTGGTCGCCGCGCGAGCGGCGGGCGTCACGATCCTCGTGATCACACATCGCCCGTCCATCGCAACGGCCTGCGACCGCGTGATGGTTCTGCGCGGTGGGGTGATCGAGGCCTTCGGCCCGAGCGCCGAGGTGCTGCGGCGGTCCACTGTCGATAGAGGCGCCGGCAACGCCCCGGCCGCCCAGCAGGGCACGGTGGTGACCGGATCATTCGCGCCGATGATCCGCACGCACGGCATCCGCTTCGGATCCTAGACGATGACGATCGAGAGCCTTGCCTGGGATGGACAGCCGCGCACCGACTTCCGGCGCGTGGCCTTCATAGGGTATGCGGCAATCGCGCTCTTTGCGGGCGGCTTCGGCTATTGGGCGGTGAGCGCGCCGCTGTCCGGCGCGGTGATCACGCAGGGCACGATCTCGGCGACGGGCGGCAACATCCTCATCCAGCAGCCCGAGGGCGGCATCATCCAGCAGCTGCTGGTCCGCGAGGGCGACCGCGTGCAGCAGGGCCAGGACCTCATCCTGCTCGACCGGACGGCCGCGCAAGCCGAGCTCAACCGTCTGACCAGGCAGTCGATCGCGCTCAAGGCGAGCATGGCGCGGCTGGAGGCCGAGCGCGACGGGCTGAACAGGCTCGCGCCGATCACCGAGGCAGCGCCGGCGCCGTTCCAGCAGGATTTCCAAAACCTCATCCGCGAGCAGCAGAAGGAGTTCGACGCCCGGCTCGCCCGGTTCCGGTCGGAGCAATCGATCATGGCGCAGCGGGTCGCCATGCATCGCGAGTCGGTCGTGGGCTTGAACGCCCAGAAGCTCGCCATCGAGCAGCAGGCCGATCTGGTGAAGAAGGAGCTCGGCATCAAGACAGGCCTGCTCGACAAGGGCCTCACCAACCGCACCGAATATTCGCAGCTGCTGCGCTCGGAAGCCGATCTGGTCGGCCAGGCCGGCGCGCTGGAGGCCAATCTTGCCGGGGCCAACAGCCAGATCGTCGAGGCGCAGGTGCAGGTCGAGCGACTGACCACGCAGCGCGTGGAGGAAGCGCTGACCAAGCTCGACGAGGTGCGCACCAACCTCGCCGACATCGAGGAGCAGATCAGGGCAGCCGAAGCGGTGCTTCAGCGCACGACGATCAAGGCGCCGGCGGCGGGCATCGTGGTGTCCTCCACCTATAATTCGAAAGGCAGCGTGATCGCGCCCGGCGAAAAGATCATGGAGATCCTGCCGACCGCGTCGGGCCTCAACGTCGATGCCAAGCTGCGGCCGAAAGACGTCGATCAGGTGCGCGTCGGCCAGCTGGCAAAGCTCAGGCTGTCGGCGCTCAACGCGCGCCTGACGCCAGAGGTATCGGCGACGGTGACGCAGATCTCGGCCGACCGGCTGATCGACCAGGCTACCCACGAACCCTATTTCCGCGCCAAGCTGAAGATCGCCGACGCGCTCCCGCCCGGCGTCAAGCCGGAGCAACTCTATCCGGGAACGCCGGTCGAAGCCTTCATCAACACCGGCGACCGGACCTTCTTCGAGTATCTGGCGCGGCCGATGGTGGATTCGTTCGCCCGCGCGTTTGCGGAGAGGTGAGCGGGCGCTCCGCCCGACGCGCCCGTCCGTCGGGGAGTTGCGTGCCTACGCAGGAACATAAGTCAACCTGATCGCTTCCTCCCCGATCAAATCACTGGCCACGAGCCGGAGCGGCGGCCGGGGGCCGGCGAAGAATGGCTTTCCGTGACCAAGCACGACGGGATGGATGTAGAGACGATACTCATCGATAAGCCCGAGGTCGGTCAGGCTTCGCGCCAGGTCCGGTCCGGAAACGGCGATCTCCCCAGCGAGCCGAGCCTTCAGGTCACGTATCATCTCCGCCAGGCCGCCTTCGACAAGCGTGGCGTTGGGGCCAACGGACTGCAGCGTGCTCGACACGACCCACTTCGGCTGGCTCCGCCACGCCGTCGCGAATTCGCGGAGCTCAGGGGTCCACTCGGAACGGTCCTCGTCCCAGTAGCGCATGACCTCGTACATGCGACGGCCGTACACGCTGCCCGTCAGGCCGCGCACTTGCTCTATCCAGTGACGAAACAGCGCGGGATCGGGCGCAAATGCCTCGTGGTCGACATAGCCGTCCAGTGACTGATTCATTCCGAAGACGAGCTTCGCCATGCCTAATTCCATCCCAGCATTCTTTCAGGATACCAGTGAATCGCGCTGCTGCGTGCTCTGTGACGGCCTTGTCACGCTCCTGGCCAGCACGACTGTTCAAACGGCGATCTGAAGCGCCCCGTAGCGTTTGACTTCGGCTTCGATCTCCCTGACCAAAGTCTCCAGCGCGGGATTTCGGGAGTTGCGTGCGCGCCTGATCACATAGGCCAGGTCCGGCGGCTTGGGGAAGTGTTTGTCGACGATCTCCATGCCGGGTTGCAGGTGCCGCTGGCTCAAGAGCGCGACGCCGAGCCCGGAGGTCACGCCGGCGATGATACCGGCTGCGCTGGAG
>NZ_RZSR01000370.1:0-5302 GCF_004023265.1 Mesorhizobium sp. M1A.F.Ca.IN.020.06.1.1 | reverse complement strand
TCTCTCAGCTCGAGACGATGATCGCCATGGATGCCGCCGATGCGGATTTCCCGACGATCATCCCGGCCATCATCAACTACGCCGAGATGCGGATTTACCGCGAGCTCGACCTGATCTCGACGATCTTCCGGGACACCTCGGTCACGTTGGCCCCGCAAACCCAGAACGCTACGCTACCCAATACCTTCGTGACGGTGCAGGGCATCAACATCCTGACGCCGGTTGGCGGTGCGGTGGCGTCAAGCGCCAGGGTGCCGCTGGTCCCCGCGTCGAAGGAGCTCGTCTACGCGCTTTGGGGCGATCCGACCGTGACCGGGCAGCCTCAGATGTTCGCCATGGTCGACCAGTGGAACGTCCTGTTCGCGCCCTCGCCTGATCTCGCCTACACCATCGAGGCCTATGGCACTCAACGACCGGCGCCGCTGTCCGCGTCGAACACAACGACGTTCCTGACCACCTATCTCTACGACTTGTTCCTCGCCGCATCGATGATCTTCGCCTCGGGCTACATGCGCAACTTCTCGTCGACCGGCAGCGATCCGCAGATGCCCATCAGTTGGGAGAGCCAATACCAGGCGCTGAAGGCCTCGGCCAACGTCGAGGAACTGAGGAAGAAATCCTGGTCGGACGCCTGGACCGCGTTCTCGCCGACGCCACTGGCGCAGCCGCCGCGGGGCTGATCGATGCCTTTGCAGACCATCGTCCTGTCGCCTGGCGTCAACACCCAGTCGACACCGATCCAGAATGCCGCCTCGATCCAGACGTCGCAGCTCATCCGCTTCAAGGCGGCCGGCGAAATGGTGCTGGTCGAGAAATTAGGCGGCTGGGAGAAATTTTATTCGGCCTCGATCGGCTCGCCCGTGCGGGAAATGCACGCCTGGGAGGGAATTAATTCCGATACCCACCTCGGAATTGGTGCCGAAAATACCCTTGGCGTGATTTCCTCGGGGTTTTTTCAGGATATTACGCCCAGAATTCTGATTTCCGACACGACGCCGAATTTTTCGACGACCTCGGGCAGCACGACGGTCAACATCGTCGACCCGAACATCACGACCACGATTTACGACACGATTTATATCCGCACGCCGGTCGCGGTCGGCGGCATCGTGCTGCAGGGCGCCTATGCCGTCGCGCTCGTCACGGGAGCGAATAGCTACAACATAACTGCGGCCTCGCCAGCGACCGCAACCGTGGCCAATGGCGGCGCCGTGCCGGTGTTCACGACGACGTCTGGCTCGCCGACCATCAATGTGATGCTTGCGAACCATGGTCTTGGCGTCGGCGGGAGTTTCGCGGTGCCGACGCCAACGGCAGTCGGCGGCATCACCATTTCGGGGACCTACATCGTCCAGACGGTCGTGGACGCCAACAACTTCACCATCAACGTGTCGAGCGCGGCGACGTCCTCCGCTTCGGCGTCGATGAACGGCGGCAACGTCGAGATCGCCTATTACATCGGCATCGCGCCAGCCGCGACATCGGCCGGCTACGGCATCGGCGGGTACGGGCTTGGCGCCTACGGCACCGGCGTGCCGCCGTCGCCATCGCCGGGCAGCCCGATCACAACCACCAATTGGACGATGGACAATTGGGGCGAGATCCTGATCGCGGCGCCGACCAACGGGCCGATTTACACATGGTCGCCCGACAGCGGCTACGCCGTCGCCGTGAAGGTGCTCAACGCCCCGGTGATCAACGGCGGCATCTTCGTTTCGGAACCCTCTCAGATCCTGGTGTCGTGGGCATCCTCGATCAACGGCGTGCAGGATCCTCTGCTCATCCAGTGGTCGGATGCCGGCGATTACACGAATTGGGCGGTGACGTCACAGACCCAGGCGGGCGGCTACCGGCTCCCGACTGGATCGAAGATCGTCGGAGGGCTGCAGGGACCGCAGTTTGCCTTCATCTGGACCGACATCGACGTCTGGGCGATGCAATACATCCAGCCGCCTTTCATCTTCGGCTTCGACAAGCTGGCCAAGAGCTGCGGGCTGATCGCCAGGCACGCTGCGGCCGTGGTGAACTCGGCGGTCTACTGGATGGGGAACAACCAGTTCTATGTCTATGCCGGCGCCGGTGTGCAGCCGATCGTGTGCTCGGTCTGGGACTTCATCTTCCAGGACCTCGATCAGAACAATCTCGACAAGATCCATGTGGCGCCGAACAACGGCTTTGGCGAGGTCGCCTGGTACTTCCCCTCGGCATCCGGCGGCACCGGCGAGGTCGATTCCTACGTCAAGTTCAACTTCATCCTGAACTGCTGGGATTGCGGGCGACTCAATCGCACGGCGTGGATCGATCAGTCGGTGCTCGGCCAGCCGATCGGCGCGAGCTCTGCCGGCTACATCTACCAGCACGAGATCGCGCTCGACGCCGACGGTCAGGCCATGGGCGAGTTCTTCGAGACTGGTCTTGCCCAGATCGCCCAGGGCGAAAACCTGATGTTCGTCGATT
Source organism: Mesorhizobium sp. M1A.F.Ca.IN.020.06.1.1 (assembly GCF_004023265.1). Lineage (NCBI taxonomy): Bacteria > Pseudomonadati > Pseudomonadota > Alphaproteobacteria > Hyphomicrobiales > Phyllobacteriaceae > Mesorhizobium > Mesorhizobium sp. M1A.F.Ca.IN.020.06.1.1. The sequence continues at coordinate 2,845 of NZ_RZSR01000370.1, read as the reverse complement.
GGCTGATCCCGGACTTCAGATACGGCACCTATGCGGGACCGCAGAACGCAAGCCTGAACATCACGCTCAACTATACGGACTATCCGGGGAGCGCGCAGAAGTCGAAGGGGCCCTATCAGGTCTCGTCGAGTGTCGACTTCCGAAATCCTCGCGTGCGGGCGCGAGAGATCGGCTTCACCGCGGCCGGAACCGGTCTCGGCTCTTTCTGGCGCATGGGCGGCCTCCGCTACCGCGCCGCACCTGACGGGAAACGGTAATGGGTGAATCCAGAGACACTTTCGGCGGCAACACCAACAGCCTGTCGAGCATCTTGTCGACGCTGCAGCAAGGCGTGCGGGCGCTCTACGACATCGGTACCAAGATTGGAACGATCTTCCCACAGGTGAGCGGGACGAGCACCACGGCGACGGGCGGCGCGATCACACCGCCGGCACAGGTGGTCGGATATGTGACCGTCACGCTGCCGAACGGCACGTCGGCCAAGATCCCCTACTATAGCTGAGTACTGCGATGGCCGACCCGATCCCTTATGCCCTGCAGCTGGCAGGCGAGCCCTATTCAGCGCCCCATGTCGGGCCTATCCGCTCGCATGTCGCCGGGCGAACCGACCACATCGCCATGGACGTGCCCGCGGAATCATTCGTGATCCCGGCCGACATCGTCTCTGGCATTGGCGAGGGGAACACGGAAAACGGCTTCCGCGTCTTCAGCAAGCTGCTCGGTCTTCCAGACAGCGCGACGCCGGCGGCACTGCAGCGCGCTGACGGCGGCAAGGTGGGATCGCCAGTGCCGATCATGGCGGCCGGCGGCGAGATCGTGGTGCCTCCCGATGTCGTCAGCAAGGTCGGCGGCGGCGACATCAAGCGAGGGCATCAGATCCTCGACCACATGGTGCGCCAGCTCCGCAAGGAGCACATCAAGAAATTGAAGTCCCTCCCCGGCCCTCACAAATAGGCACCCCAGCATGACTGACGATGTGCGCCTCGCGGTCCCGGCCGACGAAGACAAGATCATTTCGATGATCCGCCTGCTTCACGACGAGAACGGTCTGTTCCCGCTCTCGGAGCGCAAGGTGCGCGAGTACATGCAGCGGTTCTTCCGTAAGGAAGGCGCGCTAATCGGCGTCGTCGGGCCCGTCGGCGACCCTGTCGGCAGCATCTACCTCGAGATCGGTCAGCCCTATTATTCGGAAAGCTGGTACCTCAACGAGGCGTGGAACTTCGTCCACCCCGACCATCGCCGTTCCGACTACGCCAAGAAACTGCTGGCCTGGGCAAAGCAGATGTCGGCCGACATGCATCTTCCGCTGATGATCGGGATCGTCAGCAATCATCGGACCGAGGCCAAGGTCCGGCTCTACGAAAAGCAGCTTGAAAAGGCGGGCGCGTTCTTCGTCTGGAACCGCGAGTTCGCCGGGCCGTGCGCATGGGATAAGCACTGATGGGCGGCAAAACTAGCACAACCACGACTACCAATACGCCACCACCGCAGGTGATGGCGCAGTATGAGAAGCTGCTTGCCCAAGCGAATCCCATCGCGGCTACGCCGTACCAGGCCTACACCGGCGGCGTGAACGGTTCCGGCTTCGAGCAGAACCAGCTGACGGGCTTCAACACCATTGCCGGCCTCAACGGCGCCTCCAATGATGATTTCAGCGCAGCGTCCAATGCGCTGACCGCCGCAGCGGTGCCGACCTCGGCCTCCGTCGGGCAATATATGAGCCCCTACATCTCCGGCGTCGTCAACTCGACAATGGCGAACATGCAGGAGCAGAACGCCCAGCAGCAGCAGGGCGTGCTCGGCAACGCGATCGCGCAGGGCGCCATGGGCGGCAACAGGGTGGGCGTCGCCCAGGCGGAGCTCGCGCGGCAGCAGAACCTCGCCAATCAGTCCACCATCGCGAACCTCTACAACACCGGCTATGGGCAGGCGCTGAGCGCCGCACAGGCGCAGCAGGCCGCCAACCAGGCTACGGCGGCCGGTTTCGCCAATCTCGGCCAGACCGCGATGCAGACCAATCTGGGGCAAGCCGCCGCCCAGGTCGGTGCCGGCACCCAGCAGCAGCAGTACAACTACCAGCAGTATCAGAACGAGCGGTCCTACCCGTTCCAGACGCTTGGCTGGCTCGCGAACATTTCGGAGGGTCTCGGCTCCGGCATGGGCGGGACGCAGACGACGACAGCGCCGGCCGGCAATACAGGCGCTGGTATCCTCGGTGGTCTGTTGGCGCTTCCATGGGCCAGCGGTGGCGCCGTACACGAAGGCGGGCGCCCGCGCCGCGCCCAAGGCGGCGTCATCCCGTCGTCGCCGTATTCGGGCGCCTCTGGGATCGTTCCCATGAACGACAATCCGATGCCGGCCGCAAACGACAATGGGGGTGCTAGCTATGTCCCGCAGGCGGCGACAGGCACCAATGGCGGCGGCTCCACGATGCCGACCGGTGGCGCACCGCAGCAGCAGGCGCCCCAGTCAAATCAATCGCTTCAGCAGGGTTTCTCAGGGCTTGGTGCCAATCTCAAGAAGCAATATCCCAACGGCATTCTCGCCGGCCTCAGCGGTGATCCCGGGTTGCCCGCTACCGCACCTATACCGACGCCAAACCCGATGACCGGTGAGGCAGGGCTCCCGGAGAAGATTGGCGATGTCGCAGCGCCTGCCTCTGGCGGGATTCTGTCCGCTTTGGGGTCCATCTTCGGCCTGAAGAATGGCGGTGTTGCGCGCGGCTATGATGATGGCGGCGCGGTCGATGGCGATCCTCTCCTCGACAGCATCAAGGCGCTTCTGGGCAGCGGTTCGGATGCGCCGAAGCCTCTGACCGATCAGCAGTTCGGCGATCGTGCTGGTG
>NZ_RZSR01000369.1:0-5330 GCF_004023265.1 Mesorhizobium sp. M1A.F.Ca.IN.020.06.1.1 | reverse complement strand
ATGTTGAGCCGCGCGACGAATTTTTCAGCGAGTGCGATCTCCTGCGGGCTGTCGACATCCATCAGCACCAGCACATGGAAATTGCCGTCGCCGGCGTGGCCGACGATCGGCGCGATCAGGCCCATTTCGGCAATGTCGGCTTCGGTCTCGGTGACGCATCCGGCAAGCCGGGAGATCGGCACGCAGACATCGGTCGAAAGCCCCTTGGCGCCGGGGCGCAGCGTCAGCGACGACCAGTAGGCGTCGTGCCGCGCCTTCCAGAGCTTCGTCCGCTCCTCGGCGACGCTGGTCCACAGGAACGGTCCGCCGCCATTCTCCTCGGCGATCATCCCGAAAGTCTCGGCCTGTTCGGCGACACCGGCGTCGCTGCCGTGGAATTCGACGAAAAGGCATGGGCTCTCGGGATAGTCGAGCTTCGAATAACTCTTCATCGCCCGCATCTGCAACGCGTTGACCAGTTCGATGCGCGCCACCGGGATGCCCATCTGAATGGTCGCTATCACTGCGGTGCATGCGGCCTCCAAGGTCGGGAACGGACAGACGCCACCGGAGATCGCCTGCGGAATGCCCTGCAGCCTGAGCGTCAGTGCTGTGATGATGCCGAGCGTGCCTTCCGAGCCGACCAAGAGCCGAGTCAAGTCGTAGCCGGCCGAGCTTTTCTTCGCCCGTTTGCCGGTCGTCACTGCCTCGCCGTCGGCCATCACCGCCGTCAGCGACAGCACGTTGTCGCGCATCGTGCCGTAGCGCACGGCATTGGTGCCCGACGCCCGTGTTGCCGCCATGCCGCCCAGCGAGGCATTGGCGCCGGGGTCGATCGGGAAGAACAGGCCGGTGTCGCGCAAATGGCGGTTAAGATCCTCGCGTGTCACTCCGGGCTCGACCGTGCAGTCGAGATCCTGCGGATTGACCGAGAGGATGCGGTTCATGCGAGAGGTGTCGATGGATATGCCTCCGCCCGGCGCATTGGTGTGGCCCTCGAGCGAGGAGCCGACGCCGAAGGCGATGACCGGGACGCGGTGCGCGGCGCAGGTGCGCACGATCTCCTGCACCTCCGGCGTGGTTTCGGCGAAGACGACGCCGTCCGGCGCCTGGGTCGGGATGTAGGTGGTGGTGTGCGCATGCTGGTCGCGGATCGCCTCGCCGGTCTGAAAACGCTCGCCGAACCGCTGCTTGAGGATGCCGAGTGCGGCGGCGATGCCTTTCTCGTTGCGCTCGACGGGGTTGAGGTCGCTCAAAGCCATGAATTCCTCCGCGAATGGACCAGCGGCCACTCTTGTAATGCAGCTATGGATGATGCCTAAAGCAATTCCAGGAAAAGAGTGAAGCACCGGAATTGCGCCAGAGCGAAGAGAACCTCACCAGCCAGGCCCTGTCCAGCGACGATCAAGGAAAACCAGATGACGATGACCGCGCCGATCATTTCCAAGCCGATGGCGATCGAGAAGGATTGGATCGACTATAACGGCCATCTCAATATGGCCTATTACAACGTGCTGTTCGACCGCTGCTCGGACGAAGCGTTCGAGCTGATGGGCATGGGACCGAACTATGCCAGGGACCGCCGCCTCACCATCTACACGGCGGAAGTCCATGTCTGCTACGTGCAGGAGCTTCACCTCGACCACAAGGTGAAGGTCTCGTTCCAGCTCATCGACCACGACGAGAAGCGGCTGAGGGCCTATCAGGAGATTCGCCACGTCGATGGCTGGCTGGCCGCGACGTCCGAGCAGCTTGCGCTGCATGTCGACATGGCCGGGCCGAGGGTCGCTCCCTTCCCGGCCGATGTGATGGCACAGGTTGAAGCCATGCGCGCCGCCCACGCCGCGTTGCCGATGCCGGAGCGTGCCGGCCGTTCGATCGGCATCAAACGCAAGAGCGCTTGAAAACCCGCACACCCGCGTTAACCTTACCAAGGTTTTAACGTGAACAAGCCGATTGAGTCTGTTGAACGACTCAGTGGCGCGTTCGAAAACCGCCGCACCGGGTTTACGCGCGGGCGGCAGGCGGAATGCGGTGCGAGGACAGTGCATGAAAACCGACATCAAGGTCGAAGTGGAGCGGTTGGCGGCCGATCCGCGCATCACCGACTATGATTTCTGGCGATCGTTGAAGAACGTCAACAACGAGATCTTCCACATCGCCAATAACAACGAGCCCATCCCCTTCGACATGATCCGCTGGCGCGCGATTCTCAAGCAGGCGCGCATCAGACGCGGTCACACTGAGCCTTCAGCGCTCCCTTAAACTGCCAAGCGGCGAGCGCGCCTCGACCGGCGACGACTGTATGATGGCGGTGTTGGTCATCGCATAGGGAATAATTTTGTCGATCACCCGCTCCAACTCGGCCACCGAGCCGACATGCGCGAGCGCGATGAAGCAATCCTCGCCGGTCACTCGGTCGCATTGGGCGATTTCCGGCAGGTCGCGAATGATCCCGGCCACCACGGCAAGCTGCCCCGGGACCGGCCTGATTCGCAGCCATGCCGACAGCTTCATGCCGAGCGCCGTCGGATTGATCTTCACCGTATAGGCTTCGATCACGCCATTCTCCTGCAGCTTGCGAATGCGTTCGGCCACGCTCGGCGCCGAGAGCCCGACGGCGCGCGCCAGTTCCGCCGTGCTGGTGCGCGCATCCTTTTCCAGGAGTCGCAGGATTTTCAGGTCCGCCGCATCCAGCTCGCCATTTTCATTTCGAAGGCGTTTCAGAATAATTCTCTTTTCTTCAGAAGGTGAACGGCGATCGGAGCCGTGCATCATCCATATAAGTCGCGAAGTTCGCCTGCGATAATGACCCTATGAATTCTGAAGCGCAAGTTCGTCCGACAAACCGGGCCGGCAGCGACACCGACGCTGCACGCCCTGCCCTCGCCGGACTGGCCGATGCGGTGCCGCCGCATGTCTGGTTCTGCGTCAGCGCGATCTTCCACTATCTTGGGCCGGCCTTCGCCGTGCTGCTGTTCGCTCAGGTCGGCGTGCTCGGCATGGCCTGGCTGCGCATCGCCACGGCCGCGCTCGTCTTCGCGCCGCTTACCAGGCCATGGGCGGTTTTCACGCGCGCCGACCGCTCGGCCCGCCTGCTGCTGTTGGCCTTCGGCGCCTGCCTGGCGGTGATGAACTGCGCCTTCTATCTGGCTCTAGACCGCCTGCCGATCTCGCTAGTCGCCGCGATCGAATTTGTCGGCACCATAGGCGTCGCGATGGTCGGCCTCAGAACCCCGCGCAATTTCGCGGCGCTCGCCATCGCTGTCGCCGGCACGTTGCTGCTCATCGATGTCAAGTGGTCGAGCGATCCCGTCGGCCTGTTCTGGGCTTTTCTCAACGGCGCGCTGTTCATCGGCTATATCGTTTTGGGCCACCGCATCGCCCGAACTGGCCTCGGCATCGCCGGCCTCGGCACCGCCATGGCGATCGCCTTGCTCGTCGTGCTGCCGGTCGGCTTCAGCGAGGCGCTGCCAGCCTTCTCGGCGCCGCAACTGCTGATCGCCGGTATCGGCGTCGGCCTCTGCTCCTCCGTCATCCCCTACATTTGCGATCAGCTCGCCATGGCGCGGCTGGCGCGCGCGAGCTTCGCGCTCATGCTATCGCTCTTGCCGCTCACCGCGACCCTGATCGGCGTGGTCGTGCTCAGGCAGGTTCCGAGCCTCACCGATTGCCTCGGCATCGCGCTGGTTGTGGCGGGCGTCGCCATGCACAAGCCAGCGCCGGAGTGATCCGCCGCCGTCGAGGTGTGTTGAGCTTCAGGTCAGGCCGAGCCGAGAATGGTGGATTCCGAGAACCGGAGCGGAGCGTACTTTGAAGTACGTGAGCACCGGAAGCGCAGGAAGCCGCCATTCGCAGGCCGGGCTCACCTGAATATCAACACACCTCAGGCCAGTTTCTCCTTAAGGAAGGCGACCGTCCTCCCCCAGGCCAGATCGGCCGCCTTCTTGTCGTAGCGCGCGGCCGAGGTGTCGTTGTTGAAGGCGTGGTTGGCGCCGTCATAGACATAGACGGTGTATTCGATATGCGCGGCGTCGAGCGCCTTCTTGTAGGCGTCGATGCCGGCATTGATGCGCTCGTCCAGCCCGGCATAATGCAGCAGCAGCGCCGCCTTGATCTTCGGCACATCCTCGGCCTTCGGCTGCATGCCGTAATAGGCGACGCCGGCGCTGAGGTCCGGCGCATTGACGGCGAGCGTGTTCACCGTGCCGCCGCCCCAGCAGAAGCCGACCGCCCCGACCTTGCCGTTGCTGTCTTGGTAAGCCTTGAGATAGGCGACCGTGGCTACGCCGTCGGCCGCGACTTGGGCAGCATCGAGCTTGCTGAACATGTCGCGCGCCTTGTCCTCGTCGGCTGGCGTGCCGCCGAGCGGCGACAGGAAGTCCGGCGCCAGCGCGACGAAGCCTTCCAGCGCCACGCGCCGGGCGACGTCGCGGATATGCCCATTGAGCCCCCGGTTCTCATGGACGACGATCACCGTGCCGAGTTTGCCGGAGTGATTCGCCGGCTTGACCAGATAGCCCTTCATCTCGCCGCGGCTGCCGGGATAGGTGATGTCCTCGCCCTTCACCCTCGGATCGTTCTCGGCGACGATCGCCGCCTTGGCCGAATTCGCAGCCAGCATCGGCGCGATCGCGGCGGCCGCGGCGCCCGATCCAGCGAGCCGAGTCAATTGCTCCATGAAGCGCCGCCGGTCGAGCGTCAGATGCGTATATTCGTCATAGGCATCGATCATCGCCTGAGTGATGATGGGCTGTGTGACGACAGGCTTGGCGACAGGTTCGGTCATGGCTCTCCTCGACGACTGTTTGACGCGCAAGATAGGGTTAGAACGCGCACGGTCCAGTCATCCGCCGGCGACAACGGCACTCGATCCGAACTTCGACCATGACGATTGCCGGTGGCTTCTGCATCCATCACATTTTGGTCATTCCGAAAAAGTTGATGGTGCTGTCACGGTGGGACGGGAAACTGCGGAGCGGCCCCGCCCGGTCCGAACGGCAAAAAGGGGAATGGCGGGAACGTGATGGCCGCCGGCGTAGCGGCTGGCTGAGGCGGCGCTTGCTGTCGTCGCTGCAGGCGCTTGGCCACGTGCTCGGCGAAAAAAGGCCGGCGCGATTGGATGTCCTCGTCTACTTGGGCAGCGTGTAAGCCATCACATAATCGCCCGGCTTGGTACCGACCGAGCCGTGGCCGCCGGCGACGATGACCACGAACTGGCGGCCGTCGGCGACGGTGTAGGTCATCGGTGTCGACTGGCCGCCGGCCGGCAGCCTCGCGCGCCAGAGCTGCTTGCCCGTCGTAAGGTCATATGCACGCAGATAGTCGTCGACGGCGGCCCCGAGGAAGGC
>NZ_RZSR01000368.1:0-5336 GCF_004023265.1 Mesorhizobium sp. M1A.F.Ca.IN.020.06.1.1 | reverse complement strand
TTGGATCAGATGCGGGAAACGCTTCCCAACGATGAGCAACCCCGTTTCGACCAATACCGCGATGAGGTGAACGACAAGATGCACGATCGTCTCGCTCGCCTCCAATATGAGCAGCAAAAGGGCGCGGGCGGAGGGGGCGAAGCCGCGCCTGAAAGGGAGGCGCGCGGGCGCGATTTGCCGGCCCGAGAGGATACGCGTCAGCCCGAGACCTCCCCGCAACAGGCCGAGAAGGCACAACAACGCGGTGAGCAGCAGAAACGCTCAGCCAGGCAAAAGGGTCGGCAGGCCGAGGAGCAAGACCGCAAGACGCAGCGCAGCCGGGGCGACGAATACGAGCGCTGAGCATGTGGGCCGTAACCTGGCCCGCTGCGAGAAAGGGATATACCTGAATGCAGCAATGGGCTTGGGCGCTCAATGCCTAGTCGTCTTTGACCGGCAACGCGGCTGCGAATAGCAGCACTTGAGGTGGCACCCCGCCAGACCTGCGTGCTGGTCCGCCACGCGGAAGACCCGGGCGATGAGCGGTTGCGCCGGCCCAGGCCGAAGCCAAGCCGCGCCCACTAGCGCTCTTTCTGCGGGTGCATCGCCGCGCCTCGACTGTGGCGCATTGGTCGGCTGCCTGCGGCGTCTCTTTGGCTCCTTCGTGCCAGCCACGGGTCACAACGGCCAGCAATGGGTCGTGCGTACGCCGTCCGCGCCGATGTGCAAGGCATCCAACCGTCTTCCTGCCGAATCCTCCGTCGGACCCTCCGTTGCAGGTGGGGATCGTCGTTCGGCGCCTTAAGCTCCCAACCGGCACCGCAATGTCCATTCCCGCAGTCGGTTCAGACGGGGCGGCAGGTATGGCTGCATCCGACAGCCGCAGAACATACAGAGAACTTGCCATTGACGGGGGACGGCCGCTGATTCATGGTGGGCCGAACAACACACCGAGTCAGGCAGCGCATCGCTTGTTCAACAGGTCAAATCAGCAACGCGGCTCCGCGTGCCCCACTTGGGTCATATTCCGCGAACGACCGATACGCGCCGTCGCGCCGATGAGGCGCATCCTGCCGGGCTGGCGATGACGCTCTCTGCCTTGCCCCTGGATGACGCCTGGCGGCAGCGCCTCGACTTGGCAGGTCGAGACGCCCCCGACCTGTATGAGAGTCTCGATTCGGTGCGCGACACCCCCCATGCCGCCGCGATCAGAGCGACGCTGGATGGGCTCGGCGCGTCCGGGGTGTTCTGTGTCCAGGGTGTGCCCACCGTCGTCATCGCCTCGCTCGAACGCTATGAGCGGGAGAGGGTCGTAGCTCTGCATGCCGCACTGTGGAATCAAGGGCTCGCGAGCCTCTTGGTCGTGCTCACCGAGGACATCGTGCGCGTATTCTCACTGTCACGTACGCCATACTCAAATCCGGGTGACGAATTTGAGCGGCGTTGCCTAGTGGAGACACTGACGGTGAGCGCGGACGCGTTGGCGCTAAAGGGCATCGTCTACGGCGTCGAGTCAGGGCGCTTCTGGGAAGAGCACGCCAAATTCTTCAATCCGCGCGAGCGAGTCGACAGTGTACTACTGGAGAATCTGACCCGGTCGCACGCGCTGCTCGTCGGTGCAGGTCTCGATCCCGACGCCGCGCAGGCGCTACTGATCCAGACGATGTTCATTGCCTATCTAGAGGACCGCGAGATCGTCGGACCGGACTATTTCGAAGCGGCCTCCGGGCGGCGGGCGAAGAACCTCGTCGGGTTGCTGCGGACCGGCGAGGTGGCTCGGTTGGAGGCACTGTTTTCCGCTCTTCGGATAGACTTCAACGGCGACCTCTTTGTCGCTCCCTGCTCGTTCGAGCCAGACGAGAGCCCGCCAATCATCGGACCTCCTCATCTCCACGTGCTGTCCCGCTTCCGCGATGGCCACGAGGAAATGGGCGCTGGCCAGATGCACTTTTGGGGATACGACTTCAAGCACATTCCGATCGAGTTGATCAGCGCCGTCTACGATCGGTTTCTCGGCGAACGTGAGGCCGAGCGCCGGGAGAGGGGCGCCTACTACACCCCGATGTTCCTGGCCGACACCGTCGTCACCCAAGTCTGGGACGCGTTGCCCGACTCGGTGAGGGAGAAGGGGGAATTTCTCGACCCGGCCTGCGGCTCCGGCATCTTTCTGGTACGCTCTTTCCAGCGGCTGTGCGAGCACTGGCGTCAGACCCGAACCTCCACGACCATCCGCTGGACGAGCCTGCTCTCGATGCTGTCGCGTGTGCGCGGCTTCGACCTAAATCCGGGCGCGGTACGCGTGGCGGTGTTTTCGCTCTATATTGCCCTCCTGGAGCAGGTCAATCCGCCCGACATCCGCCAACTCATCAAAAAGGGCAACGTTCTGCCCGAGGTCTGGGGCAAGACACTGGTTTGCCGCGACTTCTTCGCGGTCGACGCCACTGCTGCAAAAGTCGACGTCGTCATAGGCAATCCGCCATGGACCAGCCGCCGCGGGCCGAGCCGCTCCTCGATCACGTGGTGCGCTGAGCGCAAGCTGCCGATGCCGTTGCAGGAGGATGCATGGGCGTTCACCTGGAAGGCGATGCTGCACCTGCGCTCGGATGGATGTGTAGCCTTCCTGTTACCTGCCATGGGCTTCCTCCACAACCATTCCGACGTTTCCGTCGCGGCGCGCAGCCGTCTGATTGCTACCGCGCGTGTGCGCCGAGTCGTGAACTTCGCGGATCTACGCTTCCAGCTCTTCGATGGTGCGGTCCGGGCGGCGGCGCTGATCATCTTCGGCCCCGCACCGGCAGGACAGCCAGCTTATCGCTTCGACTACTGGGCGCCCAAGGCCGATCTCAACCTCAAGGTCAAGCGGCTGATAACCCTCTCTAGCGCTGACAAGAGTTTCATAACGTCTAAGGCTGCAAAGGCTGATCCGCTGATCTTCAAAAGGCGGCTATGGATGAGCGAACCGGAAGGCAAGCTCTTCAATTATCTTTCAGGCTTCACGCGGCTCGATCAACTGGTCGCAATCTTCGGTGACGTGGCCAGAGGCACTGCTCATGGCCGGGGATGGGTATTGGGCGATGGTTTCAAGCAGGCGGTGGCCAAACATATTGGGAAAACATCCTACAACACGGTTCGCAGTGACTATGTCGGCGTGTTGCCGCATATTAAGATTGAAGATCTGCCACCGCTGGCCATCGCGAAGCCAGACCTGGATGGCGCCCCGAAATGGCAGACCCGGACGGTTCACCGGCGAGGCTTCGAGGCGGCTTATACCGGCGACAGGGTACTCATCCCCCGCGGCGTCCAGGTCGGCCGCGGGCGTCTGCGCGCCGCTTATTGTGTCGAGAACTGCACCTTCTCCAGCATCATCCAAGGCCTCACCGTGCCAGCCGGCGAGGAGACACGCGGCAAGCTCCTGACCGCGCTGCTCAACAGCCGGGTTCTGATGTGGTTCGCGTTCCATGAGACTGCCTCGCTCGGTTCCGATCGGCCAGAGATTCAGAAATCGGAACTCGTGCGCCTTCCGTTTCCGCGACCGGAGGAAATGCCCGAACCTTTGCGGGCGCAACGGGCTGCCGATGGATTGGTAGAGACGATCGACCGCGCGCTCAACAGACCTGGATTCGCACTGGATGCCGACCCGGACGACATCTTTCCCGAAATCGACAAGTTGGCTTACGACTATTTCTGCCTGTCGCCGGAGGAGATCGCTCTAATCGAGGACGCCGCCCGCTTCATCCTGCCGGCCATCCAGCCGCACCAGGGCAGCTTGCCGGCGATCTGGAGGGGCTCGACGCGCAGGGATCGGGTCGCTTACGCGCAGGTCATGACAGACGCGCTCGCCGCCTGGTTTGGTGGCGACCATCCGGTCGGCGCGCGCCTCGAGGCCCACAACGATGACCTCGCGGTGCTGAAGCTGAAGCTGGATCCAGCTGGCCGGCCGACGCCCTATGCGGAGTCGTCGGATTCGGAAGTGCGCGACCTTCTCGCCAAGATTTTTAAAAACGTCCATCAGCCGTTGCCCGGCAACTTTCAACTGATGCCCGATTTTCGGGTGTTCGACGGCAACAGCCTCTACCTTGTAAAACCGATGCAGCTCCGCTTTTGGCTGCGATCGGCTGCTCTTAGCGACGCCGATGCGATCGCCCTCGACCTGCAGGATTTCGCCGGACTGAGGAAAAAACAAGAAGGCGTGGCCTAGGCATGGTTGTCGGAGATCCGAGCTACTGGGCCGGGCTGTTCATCTCGATCGATGATCGACTACTCGACCGCATCGTCGCGGTTTGGCCGCGATGCCTGGCGCTGCTGCCGCCCAATCCGGAAGAGGACGTCATCACAACCAACCTGGTATACGCCCTATCCAGGGACGTGGAGGCGCGCAAGCTCTTCCACTGGCTGGAGTACCAGTACGAACCCTTCGGCTTCACCACCGACGGGCTCGCCTTCAGCAAGGGCCAGATCGATATGGCCGTGCTGCTCGACCGTGAACGTGACCGCTACCTCGCCTATGAGTGCAAGCGGCTGAATGTGCTCTATCGCGGTGCTAGGCAGTCGCTGGCCACCCGCTATGTTGGTGAGGGGCTGAAACGATTCACCACCGAGCAATATGCCGAGGGCCTCTCCGTCGGTTGCATGCTCGGCTATGTGCTCGACGGCGATTGCGAATTCGCCATGGGCCGCGTTCAGGCCGCGATTGACGGCCACAAGGTTGCCGTTGGGCTCTCCGGCCCACCCGTTGCGGTGGGGGCGGTCGGCGACATCCAGCGCTTTGCGACGCGACACGTCCGGCCGGCGAGCGGCCAGGAGATCGAGATCCGTCACGCGCTGATCCCCTTTCCGGCCGCCGCTTTCAATAGCATCTAAGGTGCACGAGCTTACCTGGTGGGAGCGAGGCATTCAAACGGCGGGCACCGCTGCGTGCTGCGGTAGTTACATATTCCCTGCGCGCCGAATATTGGCAAATGTCCATTCCCGTCGCCGGCCATAAGACGAGCCTGCCGGTTCGCGCATTCGTACTCATAGAGCGAACGCGACAGTCGGATGCCTTTGGTGTTGTGCTTGTGTCAGACGAGCTTCCCCACGCCGAAATGGCCGAACTCGGCTTTGTTGAGGTCGCTGGGGCGAGCTTCTGAGGAAGAGGATTGCCCATGGAGTTGCAAAGTTCCTCCATCTGGTCGTTGGCGGTAAGCGCCTAAGCTCGGACCAGTTCCATGTCCCGCTTTGCGAAGCCGGTCAGATGGTCGATCGCTGGCGGAGCCTCCATCACCGGAAAGAATATGGCTCGGGCAATCTGCTGGATTTGTTGGGTGCTATAGTCACGCCGGCGCCGGATTAGCTTCCGGTCACGGATGGGACTGCAT
>NZ_RZSR01000367.1:0-5364 GCF_004023265.1 Mesorhizobium sp. M1A.F.Ca.IN.020.06.1.1 | reverse complement strand
AGAAGCGCAGCTGCGGCCGCCGCTAGTCCAACCGCCAGCGAGGTGCGCGCGCCGTGGAAAAGTTCGGCCAGCACGTCGCGGCCGAGCCGGTCGGTGCCGAGCGGCAGCGACCAATTTTGCAACGGCGGCAGCAAGGCCGGGCCGGCGATCGCTTGCGGGTCGCCCGGAAAGAGCAGCGGCGCTGCCAGCGCGATCGCGACGAGCAAGGCGAGGATGAGTGCGCCGGCGATCGCTTCCGGCGTCTGGAAAAAGCGATGCAGCCTCTTCATGCGACCGCCTCGCCGGCACCGACGCGCGGATCGAGGAAGGCGTAGGCGAGATCGACCAGGAGGTTGATGACGATAACGAGCACGGCGCTCACCAAAATGATGCCGAGCAGCAGCGGCGTGTCGCGTCCGGCGACGGCTTCCTGCGCCAGCCGGCCGAGGCCGGGGACGGCAAAGACGCTTTCGATGACAACGCTGCCGCCCAGCATCTGCGCCGATTGCAAGCCGAGCATGGTGACCAGCGGCAGCAGCGCGTTGCGGGCGACATGCGCAAGCACGATGCGCCGGCGCGGCAAGCCCCTGGCACGGGCGGCAAGCACGAAATCCTGCCGCCAGGCTTCCGCCATGCCGGCGCGCATCATGCGCAGATAGAGCGCGAGATAGATGAAGCCGAGCGCCGAGACCGGCAGCACAAGATGGGTGGCGATGTCGCCGGCCCGCGCCACCCCGGTCTTGGCCGATGCGATGGTCTCGATGCCGCCGATCGGCAGCCAGCGCAGGTCGACGGCAAAGACGACGATCAGCACAAGGCCGAGCCAAAAGCCCGGCACGGCGTAGAGCGCCAGCGAGCCGATCGACAGGAAGCGGTCGCGAAAACTGCCAGGACGCGCACCGGCATAGATGCCGAGCGCCGAGCCGAGGCCGAAGGAGAGCGCGGTGGCGCTGCCCATCAGGATGAGTGTGGTCGGCAGGCGTTCGAGGATGACGTCGAGGATCGGCCGCGAGAAGGTGACGGACTGGCCAAGGTCGAGGTGCAAGAGCGCCCAGAGATAGTTGGCGAGCCGGGTCAGTTCCGACTGGTCGAGGCCCCAGCGGTGGCGCAGCAATTCGATCATGCCGGCGTCGCCGCCGGCCGAGACGATATAGGCGTCGACCGCGTCGCCGGGGGCAGCTTCGAGCAGCAGGAAGCTGCCGATGACGACGATCAGCAGCACGAAGACGCTGCCGACGAGACGGCGGCGCAGGAGGGTGAGGGCTCGGGTCATGGCGACGCCATATCAGGGCCAACCCTTGGATGCCGCGTCCGGCAGGACAGAGGGGGGCGCGACGGAACTCTCATTCTCAAAGCTCAGCACCCAGGCAGGCAATCCGCAAGTGCGGATCAACCCGCCAAAAAGGTGTCCGCCCAGTTCGATACCGCCCAGCGCGGGTTGTTGGCGATGTTGCCGACAGTGTCGCGGGCGACGGAAATGAAGCTCCACTCGGCGACGTTGATCAGCGGCAGGTCGGCCGCCACCATTTTCTGGAATTCCTTGTAGAGCTCGGTGCGGGCGGATGTGTCGAGCGTCTCTGACGCTTTGGCGATCAGCGCATCCAGGTCGGCGTTCTTGTAGCCGCCCTGGTTGGAGAAGGGCACGCCGTCGGGGATGCCGCTCTGCACCAGGATGGTGGTCGAGATCGCCGGGTCGCCGCGGAACACCGGCGGGCCGACGGCGAGGTCGAAGGCGTGGTCGGTATAGACCGCCTTCATATGGGCGGCCGAGTCGTTGTTGACGATTTGGGCGTCGATGCCGATTACGGCCAGCGCCTGGCGCAGGTAATCGCCGAACTGCTTGGTCTCATTGAAGTACGGCGCCGGCAGCAGCTTCAGTGCAAAGCGCTTGCCGTCGTCGGCCCGTTTGTAGCCGGCCTCGTCGAGCAGCTCGTTGGCCTTGGCGACGTCGAAGGGGTAGATCGGGACGTCGGCAGTGTAGAATTGCGGATCGTTCTTCGGCACCGGACCGGTTGCGGTCGCGGCGTAGCCGAGGAAAATTGTCTTGACGACGAAATCCTTGTCGATGGCATGCGCGATCGCCTGCCGCACTTTCAGGTCCGCCAGTTCCTTGCGGCGATGGTTGATCTCGACGACGAGCTGGTAGGTCAGCCCCTCATAGCCCTTGGTGATGACCTTCAGGCCCGGCACCTTTGAGATGCGGTCGAGGTCGGCGAGCGGCACGGCGGAGAAGGCGGCGAGCTGGATTTCTTCCGCCTCGAGCGCCGCAGCCGCAGAGGTTCGGTCGGGCAGCACCTGGTAGACGATCTCGTCGAGATAGGGCTCGTCCTTGTCCCAATAGGCATCGTTCCGCGCAAGCCGATAGTACTGGCCGGCCTTGTATTCGGCGAATTTGAACGGGCCGGTGCCGACAGGAGCGTTGTTGGCCGGGTTGTCCTCGATCTTGCCCACCTCATAGACGTGCTTCGGCACGACGCTGCTCAATGCCGGCAGCGCGTTGCGGATCAGCTGGAACGGCGTCGGCTTGGCGAATTTGAACACGGCCGTCAGCTTGTCGGGCGTGTCGACGGCTTCAAGGTCCTTGAACACCGTGCGGCCGAGATTCTGCAGAGGCTTCCAGACCTGCAGCGCGGAGAAGGCGACGTCGGCGGAGGTGAAGGGCTTGCCGTCATGCCATTTGACGCCGTCGCGCAACTTGAAGGTCACCGACCGGCCGTCGGCCGAGCCTTCCCAGGAAAGCGCAAGGCGCGGCTGAAGCCCGTCCTTGCCGTCGAAGGAGGCCTCAGCCAGCGTCTCGACCACCTTGCTGGAGATGAAGAAGACGCCGTTGGAAGCGACAATAGCCGGATTGAGGTTGCGCGGCTCGGAGTCGGCGGCCACGATCAACCTGCCACCCTTCTTCGGCGTCTGCGCCCGGCCGATGGCCGGCAAGGCGGTCGAGGCCAGAAGCAGTGCCGAGCCGGCCAGCAGGCCGCGGCGTGAAATCGGCAATCCGGACATCCTCAAGCTCCCCTCTTCACCCGCGACCGGCGCGGGCAACCTCAAAATCAGCGGGATTATGGCCCTTGGCAAAGGTTTCGCCAGAGACGGATTTGGCGCATGCTGGCTTGGCTCTGAAATTTTCGTCCGCTGGACCAGTTATATTCGGGCTGCGGTCGCGGCTATCTGGTAGGACCAGACTAAGCCGTACGCGGCCTCAAGCCAAGTAGGAGAGGGCGGGGTCAGCCGGATGCTGTCAATTCTGGCTGGACCAAAACGGTCAAGATGGTGCAGATTTGGCCGCAAACGGCAGTTTCATCATGTTTGACTGCTTGAGCGGCCGAGGAAATCAGGGAGGGAAAGATGAACATCGCTCCGGGCAAAACCGAGGCCAGCGGCATCCCGTTCGACCAGGCTCGGGTGGACCGGCTGATGGAGGAGGCCGGCATCGATGTGCTTTTCGCCACCTCCAAGCACAACACGCAATATCTGCTCGGCGGCTACAAGTTCATCTTTTTCGCGGCGATGGACGCCATCGGCCATAGCCGCTACCTGCCGATCGTCCTTTATGAAAAAGGCGGGCCGGAGCATGCGGCCTATATCGGCAACAAGATGGAAGGCGGCGAGCACGAGAACCATCCGTTCTGGACACCGACATTGCATGCGGCCTGCTGGGGCACGCTCGACGCCGCCAACCTTGCCGTCGAGCATCTGCAGAAGATCGGCAAGCAAGCTGCTCGCATAGGCATCGAGCCTGCTTTCCTGCCGTCGGACGCTTACTCGCTGATCCGCAAGGCACTGCCGGACGCGAAGCTGATCGATGCCACCGGCATGTTGGAGCGCATGCGCGCCATCAAGACCGAGGCCGAACTGGAGAAGCTGCGCACCGCCTCGGAACTAATCACCGATTCGATGCTGGCGACGATCGCCTGGGCGCGCGAGGGCACGACCAAGACCGACATCATCGAGCAGTTACGGCGCGAGGAGACCAATCGCGGCGCGCATTTCGAATATTGTCTGCTGACACTGGGTGCCAGCCACAACCGTGCTGCGTCGAGCCAGGCGTGGAAGCAGGGCGAGGTGCTGTCGATCGATTCCGGCGGCAACTATCACGGCTATATCGGCGACCTCTGCCGCATGGGTATTCTTGGCGAGCCGGATGCCGAGCTCGAGGATCTGCTGTCCGAAATCGAGTCGGTGCAGCAGGCCGCGTTCTCCAAGGTCAAAGCCGGCACGCTCGGCGGCGACATGATCGCGCATGCCGAGAGCGTGCTGAAGGCTTCCAAGGTCGCGGCCTATACGGATTTCTTCGCCCACGGCATGGGGCTGATCACGCATGAAGCGCCGTTTTTGATGACCAACCATCCGGTCACCTATGAAGGCACCTATGCGGCCAAGCCGCTGGAAAAGAACATGGTGCTTTCGGTCGAGACCACCATGCTCCACCCGACGCGCGGCTTCATCAAGCTCGAGGATACCGTGGCGGTGACCGACACAGGCTATGCGATGTTCGGCGATCGCGGGCGTGGGTGGAACAGGGGCGGGGTCGCCTAGAGCGCGCTCGGGAAACCAATCACTCCGAATGACCGAGTTCAAACCTCGGGGCGGCTTCTGCGGATTGATGGGAAACAAGCTTCGTCGTGCGCGCCCGCCGTCCTGGGTGTATCTTGCTGACTTGAGTTGTGGCCCGGCGCCTCCTACCAGACCGATTACGTCGGGCCGGTAGCAGGAGGAAGTTATGGCAGACGTAACATCAAGAAATCAGAACTCCGAGCTCATTCGGCGGGGTTACGCCGCCTTCAACTCCGGAGACATGGACACGCTTGCGCAAATCATCGACGAGAAATGCACGTGGCACAGCCCGGGAAGGAATCCGATCGCCGGCGACTACAAAGGCCGTGAGGCGACTTTTGCCCAGTTCGGCCGTTATGGCGGGCAAACCCTTGGCACCTTCAGGGCGAATCTTCTGCATGTCATCGAAAGTGAGGACGGACGTGTGGTCGGCGTCCATCGCAATACCGGGGAACGCAACGGCAAACAGCTTGATGTGCTCTGTTGCATCGTCTTCGACATCAGGGCTGGCAAGGTAGTCGATGGCCGGGAACACTTCTACGACCTCTACGCCTGGGATGCATTCTGGGCTTAGCCTGGAGGTGCTATTCGCGGCAACTCGCACGAGACTGTTCGCGATGTCTCCGCACACCTGTTCGCTGGGCCCCCGTACATACCTCGAGAGGTGATTGCGAAGCAAACCGGTGAGGCGAATAATGCCCGCAAGCGATTTGCCATCAATTGTTTGCCTCTCGCGGCAGCAGCTTGAAATCTGGTAGATCACGCAGCGCCAGCTCCGGGCCGGCCGGCGAATAGACGACGAAAAGCTGCATCGGCTGATCGCCCGTGTTGAGC
>NZ_RZSR01000366.1:0-5370 GCF_004023265.1 Mesorhizobium sp. M1A.F.Ca.IN.020.06.1.1 | reverse complement strand
AGCAGCTAGATACGACAGGTGACCTCAAATGAGGCGTCTTGCATGGCTTCTACACCTGCCTGAATGCCAGAACTGCGTTCGTGCCGCCCATGGCGAAGGCGTTGCTCATGGCGACGCGCACCTTGCGCTCGCGCGGCACATTGGGCGTGATGTCGAGGTCGCAAGCGGGATCTGGCTCGCGATAGTTGGCGGTCGGCGGCACGACGTCCTCTTGGATTGCCATCACGCAGGCGATCATTTCAAGCGCGCTCGCTGCGCCGAGGCAATGCGCGTGCGTGGACTTGGTGGAAGAGATGGACATCGAATAAGCGTGGTTTCCAAACACACGCTTGATCGCCGCCGTTTCAGTCTGATCATTGCTCTTGGTACCGGTGCCGTGCGCGTTGAGGTAGTCGACGTCCTCGGCATTCAGCCCGGCATCGGCAAGGCAGGCGCGCATCGCCGACGCTGGCCCCTCGACAGATGGCGCGGCGATGTGGAAGGCATCGGCGGAAAGGCCGACGCCGGCGATCTCGGCAAGAATTGTGGCACCACGCCTCGTGGCATGCTCGTAGCTTTCCAGCACGGCCATGCCCGCACCCTCGCCCAGCACCAGGCCCTTCCTATCGGCGGAGAAGGGCCGGCAGGTATCGGGTGAAAGCACGCGCATTGCTTCCCATGCTTTCAGCACGCCCCATGCGAAGGGTGCGTCGCTGCCTCCGGAAACCATTACGTCGGCCCGGCCCAGCTTGATCTGATCCACCGCCGAGGCGATCGCATGGTTGGCCGAGGCACATGCGGAGGTCACCCCGAACACCGGCCCGCGCAAGCCGAGGCGCAAGCTCACCTGGCCGGCGGCGGCGCTTGGCATCGTTTTGGGTACAGCGAGGATGCCAACTCGCCTCGCGCCGTCCAAAAGGAGGGCCCGGTAAGTTTCCTCCATTACATCCCAGCCCAAGCCGCCGACGCCCACTGTCGCGCCGAAGCGATGGGCATTCCCTTCGTCGCAGGAAAGTCCGGCCTGCCGCATGGCTTCGCGCGCTGCAAGCACGGCGAGCAAGCTGAAGCGGTCCATGGAGACGAGCTGCTTGCGATCGATGTCGTGCTCGGGCAGCGCCTTGATCTCAGCGCCGGTCATGCCCTCCAGGTCATGAAGCTCGGAATTGGCGAGCGGGCCGATGGCGGAGCGGCCTTCGCGCATCTCTTTCCACATAGAGGCGGCGTCAGTGCCCAGTCCGCACAGGCCGCCCACTCCGGTGATAACGACGCGCCTGTCCATTCAAGCCTCCTTCGCAAGCAAGCCGCGGACGGCTTCCACGACGTCGCCGACATTCTTGAGATTGGACCAGGCATCGGCCGTGTTCATATCGATCTTGATGCCGTAGGCCTGTTCCACATCCCAGAGGACGTCCGCCAAACCCAGCGAATCGAACCCGAGCGCGTCCAGTTCCGTGGCGATTGTTATCTCGCCGACGAATGACGCAGGCATTCCCTCACCGCTCTCCGACTCGGCGCGTTTCTTGATCAGGGCAATGACGTCCGTTGCGAATTGATCGGCCATTCTGTTTCCTGTCTTTCTTTCCCGCGTTTCGACCTGGACGCGGCTCAGTTCCTGAGGCGCGCCGCGTCGCGAAAGCCATCACGCTTGTGCGACTGACAAAGCCCAATGCTCATAAAGCCGGATCAGGTCCGGCCGGTGTGTGGCGTAGGTGCAGTATGACGATGTGAGCCGCTACACCGTGCGCGTCGTAGCCGATTGCGCGGGCTTCCGGTCTCGCGCCGGCCCAACTGCGGCCGCTTTCGAATGGCTTTGCGTGGAAGGTTCCCAGTCTGTCCATAGGCTCGGAAGAAGTCGGACAGTTGACATGGCCGGTCAGTTGCAACTCCCTTTCCCAGCACTCCACTGCCCGGTAGAGCGCATGAAAGTTCTCCTTTCGGGCAGTTCTTAAGACGCTCGCCACGCCATGAGGCAGTGGGGCATCGGTGTGCGTCAGGTGCTTCTGCCCATGCAGGATTCCACAACATTGATGAAATCGTTTGTTTCGATGAAAGGCATCCACACTTTGGATAGTTGACCACGCGTTTCAAAGATCGTGAACTACATCTCGTCGTTGTGCTCGACGCACTTCCGACAAGTAACCTCACGGGCGCGGCATGCAGGATCCGAGCCCAGCCGGTCATGAGTGCGGCCTTGCCGGGTCGGGCGATAGGCAGTCATGCCCTTCCTGCGGGTCAAGCACTCCGAAAAAACATTTCCCCCATAAATGCTAGATCTTCCGCTGCCTTTTCGCGTCACAGGCCGTCAAACGTCCGGCCGTTCACAACAGTGATCCGGCAAGTGTTTGGCTGCGCGAGACGATGCTGCAGGGAGTCGTCCTGCATGGCACTTCGCTATGATGCTGCGGTGCCGTCTAACGGCGCCTCGTGTTTGAACACACTGAACGGCCACCGCGATCAAAATCGATGGTTCGAGGACCGTTGATCATCACCCCGCCAGCCTCGATCTTGTTTGCCGCCACGAGAGCGACACAGAGACTGCTGGTGAAGATGCCCGCCTGCCCGCTATGTTCGGGATGGTTGACCATCCCGGATGGACCCATCGAGGGTGTCAAGGCGAGCATGAGCACAGGCGCGAACAGTTCACGGGCAGGCGCGACGGTGGCCGCAAAGCAACGTCGCGCCAGCATGCGATCTCAGCAGGATCGGCACCATCCTGTCAGGGAGCAATGCGAGTGGCTGGCTTAGCCGCTGCGACGCTGCCCGGCATCGATGACGAGGACCTGGCGCCGTGCGAGGAGCAAGAGTAGACGGATAGTATGCGCGGGAGTGGCGACCGACCACCTTGTTTCTAAGGCAGACTGAAAGCGGCTCTTACCGGGCGGCTACGCTGTTTCAGAGACTGGGGCGTCGTGCACATCCAGCCGATACTCTTTGTTGCGGATTGCGAACCGATTGCATTGCCGCAGTTACTGGCATCATGTTAACGCGTCGGACGGCGACATTGGCGAGCACGGTTTTGTGGCCGCAGTTGACAAAGCCCATAAGTTCTAGATGCTGGTGCTAGAATAGATGTTTGAAATCGCAGGGAGTTTCTGATGTCCAACCTTAAGGAAACTGAGGCAACCCAGGCAGCAGGCGAGGTGCCCGTGAAGGAACAGACACCCGATACAAAGGCGCCGAAGACGCGGAAGCGGACCGCGCAGCGCGCAGGTGCTATACGAACCAGAGCCGCCAGCTCGGCTCTTCAGGCGTCTTCATCTAAAGCGATCGCTTCGCCTACAGTCCGGGCAGCGCGGAGAAATTACTCTGAGAACGAGCGTGCCCAGAAGCTCGGCGAGATCGAGAAGCAGATCGGACGGGGAGAGAGTATCAAGGCAGCCGTTCAGAACGCTGGAATATCGGAACAGACGTACTATCACTGGAAAAGGGCTGCTGGGCAGACAACACAGAGCGATGAGCTCAAGGATCTTGTGAAGCTTGAAGAAGAGAACGCCCGTCTGAAGAAGCTCCTCGCTGACCGGCTCCGGAAAGAAAACGCCGAGCTCAGGAAAAAGCTCGGGCTTGCTTGAGCCCTTTGCCGCCATAGGCAAAAAGCCCGAGGGGCGGCTGACCTGAGCTCCAAGGTGACCTTCCTTTCTTCCTGTGACACAGCGAACAGCGTCGCGCCCAGCAGCCGATACTGGCGCAACGAGCTGTTTCGACCTGAGACCGGGCAGCCGGCAACTGAAGACGTTCTTGACGAACGCGCCCAGCCGCTCCCGCCGCCAGTGGTGATCGAGCTGGACGTCGCCGGCAAGGTGCGGCTGCGGATTCCACTGACCACGCCGCCAACACTGGCAGCGGCGATGGTGAAGGCGCGGGGCGTTTCATGATCCCGGTCCCGAGCCAGGTGCGGATCTGGTTGGCGGTGGGCCGGACCGATATGCGTCGCGGAATGCAGCGTCTCGCTCTGCAGGTTCAGGAGACATTGGGCCGGGATCCGCATTTATGCGTCGGGCGAGATTATGTGGCGGAGCCGCCCTGACCCCTTCGGACCGGCCAAACCCAGCTTGCCTCCGCCACATAAACATTCAGATGGAGTTCAGCAGTTGCAGAACGGAGTCATTTGGTCGGAAACGCACGCCGTGATCGCCGGTGACGCCCGCCTTCTCGAGTCCATTGCGCATCATCTCTACATCCGCTGTGGCATAGCGGTGGGTCGTGGCGACCCGTGCATGCCCGAGCCAGGCTTGGATCGTCAAAAGGTCCACGCCGGACTGGAGAAGCTTCATGGCGAGGGAGTGCCGGAAGATGTGCGGCGATATGGGCTTGTCGGCCAAAGCCGGTCTGGTAGGCCCGGCGCTCGTTGCGGGCGCCGAGGAATATCGGTCGCGGCTCGTGATGGGCGATCCCGCGCTCGCTCAACAAGGATGTCAGCGCCCGCAGCCGGGTCCTTAGCAATGGGGACGACGCGGTCTCTACGCCCTTTGCCGCGCAGCAGCACTTGTGGGTGCGGCCGCTCCAACTGAAGGTCGTTTGCGTTGACGCCGGTGGCTTCGGAGGCCGGGCGCCGGTTCGTGCCAAGAAAGAGCAGAAAGGCTCGGTCGCGCCGACCACGGGGCGTCTTTGGATCTGGCGCCGCGATGAGGGTGTCCACTTCGGCCGTGGTGAGGTGGTACGTCACGTCAATGTGCGTCCGTTTAATGGGAATCGTCAGCACGCGTTGGGCGACGCCGAAGGATGCCGGGTCGGCGGCAGCGACGTGGCGGAAGAAAGATCGGATCGCGGCCAAGCGGGCGTTGCGCGTGGTGACGGAATTGTTCCGCTTCTCCTCGAGTTCGTCGAGAAAAGCGAGAACGAGATCTCGATCAGCTCTTCGAGCGCCAACGCCCCCGGCTTCTTCCGCAATCGGGCGGCGGCAAAGAGGATCAGCATGCGCAAGGCATCGCGATAGCTGGCCACGGTCGCGGGAGTCGCATTGCGCTGCTTCGTCAGGCGCCGGCGGAAATAGGACTCCAGGAGCGGCGCTAGGAGTAGGTGTTAACTCATGCTGCTCCTTGAGCGCGCCGCCATCGAGTGCCACCTCGGCTTGATCAATCAGATCAACGAGGCGTTGACGGTGGTCGAGGCGGATATCGCGGTGGTGCCCACTAGGATCCGACAATCCGTCGCCTGATGACGTTGCCTCCGTCACCGTGGGTGCGAACGTTGCCGCGGCAATCGGCAACATTCGGCGCTTCAGCGATCCACAGAGGCTTGTCGCCTACCTTGGCTTCTTCCGAGCGTGCGGCAGTCGGTGAGGGACCGGCCTATCATGGCCGCATCACGAAGCACGTCTCCTGAATCGAAACCTCTATCCGATCGACGAACGCCTCAAGTCTCGCAGGCGAGCAAGGCCGGGCGGGTCCGGGC
>NZ_RZSR01000365.1:0-5376 GCF_004023265.1 Mesorhizobium sp. M1A.F.Ca.IN.020.06.1.1 | reverse complement strand
GATGAAGAAGTTCCAAAAGATCTCGACCGAGCACGTCTACAATGTCGGGCTAACCGAATATCCCGGCGCGCTGATCGTCAACAAGCGCTTCTCCAACATCCCGCAGGGAACGCCGATCTTCATGTTCAACTGGGCCGAGGATTCGATCATTCGCGAACGCGTCTTCGTCGCAGCCGACAAACAGGCGAAATATGAGCTCTTCCCCGACGAGCTTCCCGGCAAGCCCGGAGACAAGGGGCCGATGAACTAGTTAACCTCCCTGACGAAGAGAACTCCGGTCGCGCCAGCTGGCGCGGCCGGACAAAGCCAAATCTCCGGTGCGCCCAAGGCGCGACCGGCCAGCAAAGGAAGCCGACCATCCATGTTGCGATTCCTGCTCATGCGCATAGCGTCGGCGCTTCCCGTGCTCGCCATCTTGAGCCTGGTCACCTTCGCCATCATCCAGGCGCCGCCGGGCGACTATGCCGACTACATCAAATCGCAGCTCATCAACCAGGGCGGCGCCTCCTATGCCGAGGCGGATGCACAGGCCCAGGCCTACCGGAAAGAACACGGCCTCGATAAGCCGCTGCCCGTTCAGTATCTCAACTGGATCGGCGGCATCGTCACGCGCGGCGATTTCGGCTACAGCCTCTACTACAACAGGCCGGTGGCGGACGTGGTCGGCGAGCGCCTGCCGCGCACGCTGCTCCTGGCGCTGGTCTGCCACCTGCTCGCCTCGGTGCTGGGCATAAGCTTCGGCATTTGGGCGGCGACCCGCCAGTATTCCTGGATCGACTCGACGCTCTCGGCCATCTCCTTCCTCGGCATGACGGTGCCGCGCTTCCTGATGGCGCTGATCATCGTCTACCTGCTGGTCTTCCAGTTCAACGTGTCGGAGATCGGCAGCTTCTTCTCGCCGCGATATGGCGGCGCGCCATGGTCGTGGGCAAAATTCCTCGACCTGGTCAAGCATGTCTGGCCGGTGGTGGCGATCGCGACCTTCGGCGGGCTCGCCTACAATATGCGCGTCATGCGCGGCAACCTGCTCGACACGCTCAACGCGCAATATGTCGAGACGGCCAAAGCCAAGGGCCTGACTGGCGGCGCCGTGGTGATGCGCCATGCCGTGCCCAATGCGCTGCATCCATTGGTCATGTATCAAGGCGTGGTGCTGCCCTACATGCTGACCGGCGAGATCGAGACGGCGATCATTTTCGCGCTGCCGACCGTCGGGCCGGCGATCGTGGGCTCGATGGCGGTGGGCGATGTCTATGTGACCGCAACCTTCATGATGGTTCTGTCGGCGACGCTGATCGTCGGCAACATCATCGCCGACATGCTGCTGGTCCTGCTCGACCCCCGCGTGCGCCAGTTCGGGGAACACTAGATGCTGGCCCGCGATCCCTCACCCCCGCCACCCACCGAAGGAGCCGCGATTCCGGCCGCGCATGGCAACGAGAGCTACATCGCGCTTGTCTGGCGCCGGCTGAAGCGCTCCTGGACCGGCATGGCCGGGCTATGCCTGGTCGTGCTGCTGCTTCTCATGACCCTTTTCGCGGAATTCCTCGCGCCTCTCGACCCGAAAGCGACCGATATCGCCTTCGCGCCGCCGCAGATGGCTAGCTTTCACGACAAGGACGGCAACTTCGGCGCGCGGCCAAGAATTTACGCGCTGGCCGAATCGACCGACCTCGACCCCGTGACCTTCCAGCCGATCGTCGGCCCCGATTACGATCATCCACGACTGCTCGGCTTCTTCGTCGAGGGCGCGCCCTACAAACTCTTCGGCCTCATCCCGGCGAACCGGCATTTCTTCGGCTCGATGGACGGCCAGCCGGTGCATTTCCTCGGCACCGACAAGTTCGGCCGTGATGTGCTGTCGCGCGCCATCCTTGGTTCGCGCGTCTCACTGATGATCGCGCTGACGGTGGTCTTCATCATCACCCTGATCGGAACCAGTGTCGGCATGGTGTCCGGCTATTTCGGCGGCCGGTTCGATGTCTGGATGCAGCGCTTCGTCGAACTGGTGCTCGCCTTCCCGCAACTGCCGCTTTACCTGGCGCTGACGACGCTGATCCCGGTCACCGCGCCGACCAATGTCTTTCTCGCCTTCGTCATCATCGTCATGTCGGCGCTTGGCTGGGCGCAGATGTCGCGCGAGGTACGCGGCAAGACGCTGGCGCTGGCGCGCATCGACTATGTGCGCGCGGCCATGGCGGTGGGCGCCACCGATCGGCGGATCATCATCCAGCACATCTTTCCCAATGTGATGAGCCACGTGATCGTCGCCGTGACGCTGGCGATCCCAACGGTGGTGCTTCTGGAATCCTTCCTCGGCTTCCTCGGCTTCGCGGTGAAGCCACCGCTGATCTCCTGGGGGCTGATGCTGCAGGACACCGCGACCTATTCGGTCATCGGCACCTATCCCTGGATCCTGTCGCCGGTCGGCTTCGTGCTGGTCACCGTCTTTGCCTTCAACGCGCTGGGCGACGGCCTGCGCGATGCCGTCGATCCCTATTGAGGTGGCAGGAATGACGACGATCGCGCTCGCCCAATCCTTCGCACCCGCCGTCCGGCTCGACCATGACGGACGCCACGACCAGCCGGTCGTCGACGCCCGCAACATCGAAGTCGCCTTCAAGGTCGAGCACGGCATCGTCGAGGCGGTTAAGGACGTCTCGTTCCAGCTCTATCGCGGCGAGACGATCGCGATCGTCGGCGAATCCGGTTCCGGCAAATCGGTGACCGCGCGCACCGTCATGGGGCTCTTGTCGCGGCGGGCAACGGTATCGCCGAGGTCAAGCGGCGACTATCTCGGACAGAACATCCAGAAATTCGCCGAGAGCGCCCGGCGCAAGCTGCGCGGCAACCGCATCTCGATGATCTTCCAGGAGCCAATGAGCTCGCTCAACCCGATCTATTCGGTCGGCAGCCAGATCGTCGAAGCGATCAGGGTGCACCGCAAGGTGAGCCGCAAAGAGGCCTGGGCGCGAGCGCTCGAGCTTTTGCGGCATGTCCAGATTCCCGAACCCGAAGCACGCCTCAAGCAGTATCCGCACCAGCTCTCCGGTGGCCAGCGGCAGCGCGTCATGATCGCCATGGCCTTGGCCAACGAGCCCGATGTGCTGATCGCCGACGAGCCGACCACCGCGCTCGACGTCACCGTCCAGGCGCAGATCCTCAACCTGATCCGCAATCTGCAGAAAGAAATGCGGATGGCGGTGGTTCTGATCACGCACGATCTTACCGTCGTGCACAAATTCTCCGACTATGTCTATGTCATGCAGCATGGCGAAATGCGCGAGCATAACGTCACCGAGCGGCTCTTCGCCGATCCGCAGCATCCCTACACAAAGCGGCTGCTCGCATCCGAACCACACGGCCGGCCGAAGCCGCTGCCCGAAAAGTCCAGCACGATCCTCGAGGCGAACGGCGTGCGCGTCTGTTTCACGCTGCGGCACGGTACGTTCCTGAAGCCGGACTGGCGCGAGTTGGTTGCGGTCGACGATCTCGACCTCAAACTTTGCCGTCACGAGACGCTGGGCCTGGTCGGCGAATCCGGTTCCGGCAAGACCACTTTCGGCCAGGCGCTGCTTCGGCTGCTCGACGCCAGGCGCGGCGAGATCCGTTTCGACGGCCAGCCGATCCAGGATCTCACGCGCGCCGAGATGCGGCCGCTGCGCTCGCGCATGCAGATCGTCTTCCAGGATCCGTTCTCCTCGCTCAACCCGCGCATGACGATCGGCCAGATCATCGAGGAAGGCCTGGTCGTGAACAGGATCGGGGCCACACGGCGCGAGCGGATCGAGCGGGTGCGTGAGGCGCTGGTCAGCGCCGGCATGCCCGGCGATATCCTGTCGCGGTTTCCGCACGAATTTTCGGGCGGCCAGCGGCAGCGCATCGCGATCGCGCGGGCCATCGCACTGGAGCCGGAATTCATCCTGCTCGACGAGCCGACATCGGCGCTCGATCTTTCCGTCCAGGCGCAGATCATCGACCTGCTGCGCAAGCTGCAGGACGAGCGCGGCTTGAGCTATCTCTTCATCTCGCACGACCTCAAGGTGGTGCGGGCGCTCTGCCACCGCGTGATCGTCATGCAGCACGGCAAGATCGTCGAACAGGGGCCCGTAGACGAGGTCCTCACCAGTCCCAAGACCGCCTACACCGAACGGCTCGTCCGGGCCGCTTTCGACGTGGCGTGACCATATTCCGGAGGCTCACAGTGGCAAGAAATCCCAGGATCACCTTCATCGGCGCCGGCTCGACGGTGTTCATGAAGAACATTGTCGGCGACGTGCTGCAGCGCCCGGCGCTGTCGGGCGCGACGATCGCTTTGATGGACATCAACCCGCAGCGGCTGGAAGAGAGCGCCATCGTCGTCAACAAGCTGATCGCGACCCTCGGCGTGAAGGCGAAGGCCGAGACCTATTCCGACCAACGCAAGGCGCTGTCCGGTGCCGATTTCGTCGTCGTCGCCTTCCAGATCGGCGGTTACGAGCCCTGCACCGTCACCGACTTCGAGGTGCCCAAGAGATATGGCCTGCGCCAGACGATCGCCGACACGCTGGGCGTCGGCGGCATCATGCGGGGCCTGAGGACGGTGCCGCATCTGTGGAGGATCTGCGAGGACATGCTCGCCGTCTGCCCCGACGCGATCATGCTGCAATACGTCAACCCAATGGCGATCAACACCTGGGCGATCGCCGCGAAATTCCCCCAGATCAAACAGGTTGGGCTCTGCCATTCGGTGCAGGGCACGGCGATGGAGCTGGCGCACGACCTCGACCTTCCCTATGAGGAGATCCGCTACCGCGCAGCTGGCATCAACCACATGGCGTTTTACCTCAAGTTCGAGCATCGCCAGCCGGACGGCTCCTACCGCGACCTCTATCCCGACCTTGTCCGCGCCTATCGCGAAGGCCGCGCGCCGAAGCCCGGCTGGAACCCGCGCTGCCCCAACAAGGTGCGCTACGAGATGCTGACCCGGCTCGGCTATTTCGTCACCGAAAGCTCGGAGCATTTCGCCGAATACACGCCCTATTTCATCAAGGAAGGTCGCCCCGACCTGATCGAGAAATACGGCATCCCGCTTGACGAATATCCGAAGCGGTGCATCGAGCAGATCGAACGCTGGAAGGGTCAGGCGGAGGCCTACCGCTCGGCCGACCGGATCGAGGTCGAGCAGTCAAAGGAATATGCCTCCTCGATCATGAACTCGGTGTGGACCGGCGAGCCGTCGGTCATCTACGGCAATATCCGCAACAATGGCTGCATCACCTCGCTGCCTTTAGACTGCGCGGCGGAAGTGCCGTGCCTGGTCGATGCTTCCGGCATCCAGCCGACCTATATCGGCGAGCTGCCGCCGCAGCTGACGGCGCTGATCCGCACCAACAT
>NZ_RZSR01000364.1:0-5382 GCF_004023265.1 Mesorhizobium sp. M1A.F.Ca.IN.020.06.1.1 | reverse complement strand
GTCCTCCATCAGGCCGACATCGTTGATATCGGGCACTTTCGAGCAGCCGACACCCTGATCGATCCAGCGCACGACATAGCCGAGAATGCCTTGCGCGTTGTTGTCGAGCTCGCGCTGGATCTCGTCCGGGGTCCAGTTCGGCCGCACCGCCACGGGCACCGACAGGATGTCGTCGAGCCTGGCCTTCGGCCGGCTCCTCAGCGCCGCCTGCACGGCGTGCACATCCACTTTATGATAGTGGGTGGCGTGCAGCGTCGCCGCGGTCGGCGACGGCACCCAGGCGGTGTTGGCGCCGGCCTTGGGGTGCGCGATCTTTTGCTCGAGCATCGCCGCCATCAAATCCGGCATGGCCCACATGCCCTTGCCGATCTGGGCGTGGCCGGCGAGGCCGCATTCCAGGCCCGTGTCGACGTTCCACGCCTCATAGGCGGAAATCCAGGCCGCCTGCTTCATGTCGCCCTTGCGGATCATCGGGCCGGCTTCCATCGAGGTGTGGATCTCGTCGCCGGTGCGGTCGAGGAAGCCGGTGTTGATGAAGACGACGCGCTCCCTTGCGGCGCGGATCGCTTCCTTGAGGTTGACGGTGGTCCGCCGCTCCTCGTCCATGATGCCCATCTTGATGGTGTTCTTGGCCATGCCGAGCAGGGCCTCGACGCGATCGAAGATTTCCACGGCGAAGCCGACTTCCTCCGGCCCGTGCATCTTGGGCTTCACCACATACATCGAGCCGGCGCGGGAGTTGGCGCGGCGGCCGTTGTCGCCGACATCGTGCAGCGCAATCAGCGCGGTGAGCGCCGCGTCCATGATGCCTTCCGGCACCTCGTTGCCGTCGCGGTCGAGGATCGCCGGATTGGTCATCAGGTGGCCGACATTGCGCACCAGCATCAGCGAGCGTCCGGGCAGCAGCAGCTGGCCGCCATTCGGCGCCGTGTAGCGGCGGTCCGGATTTAGCTTGCGGACAAAGCTCTTGCCGGCCTTGGTGATCTCTTCCGCCAGATCGCCCTTCATCAGCCCGAGCCAGTTGCGATAGACGACGACCTTGTCCTCGGCATCGACGGCGGCGACCGAATCCTCGCAATCCTGAATGGTGGTCAAGGCGGCCTCGAGGACGACGTCGGCAATGCCGGCCGCATCGGTCTTGCCGATCTGACTGGCATGATCGACGACGATCTCGATATGCAGGCCGTTCTTTACCAAAAGCACGGCTTCCGGAGTGGCGGCGTCGCCGCGGTAGCCGGCGAACTGCTTCGGGTCGGCAAGCGTGGTGGCGCCGGCGCCTTCGCCGACCTTCAGCGCGCCGTTCGCCACCGAGAGCCCGTTGATGCCGGCCCATTTGCCGGTGGTGAGCGGCACGGACTGGTCGATGAAGTCCCTGACCCAGGCGATCACCTTGGCGCCGCGCGTGGGATTGAACGTTTTGCCCCTTTCGGCGCCTCCCGTCTCGGGAATGGCGTCGGTGCCGTAGAGCGCGTCATAAAGCGAGCCCCAGCGCGCATTGGCGGCATTGAGCGCATAGCGCGCGTTCATCACCGGCACGACCAGCTGCGGCCCGGCGACGACCGCGATCTCCGGATCGACATTTTCGGTCGAGACGCTGAAGGCCGGGCCTTCCGGCACCAGATAGCCGATCTCCTCGAGGAAAGTTCTGTACACCTCCATGTCGACCGGCGCGCCGTTGGCGCGGTACCAGTCGTCCAGCCTCTCCTGCATGGCGTCGCGCTTGGCGAGCAGCGCGCGGTTCTTCGGCGCGAGGTCGTGGACGATGGCGGAAAAGCCCTCCCAGAACTTTTCCGGATCGATGCCGGTGCCGACTGCTGCCTCCTCGGCGACGAAGTCATGGAGCTCCCGGGCAATCTGCAACCCGGCGATCTCGATGCGGTCGGTCATCAGCACGTCTCCAGATGGGTAAGGCTTTGCCGGGGCTTTGACATGTTTGGGGTTCAAGGGTCAATTCGGCTTAGGGTGAAGGTGCGGCGCGGTTTCCCTTCTCCCTTGTGGGAGAAGGTGGATCGGCGCGCAAGCGCCGAGACGGATGAGGGGTGTTCCAGCGGAGTGCGGCGCTGGTGTTCCCTGGAGCACCCCTCATCCGTCGCCTCCGGCGACACCTTCTCCCACAAGGGGAGAAGGGGGAAGGCGCGCTCACACCGCAATCCTTGGGCGCCCAGAGGCCACCGCCACCACATGCGCCTCGATGAACATGCGCTGGTTCTCGACCGTCGAGACCTTGAATTCGGTGGAAACGTCGATTTCGGCGCTGTCGGTGCCGGCATTCTTCGCGCGTTCGGCGACGATCGCCCGCACGTCGGCTTCAGCCGCGGCGATCGCCTTCTCCTCCTCGGTGAAGTCGCGCACCGTCTGCCCCGAGGCGAGCCGGAAAAGCCCTTCCCTGGGCTGGCTGACGCGGGCTTCGGCCGAGACCCGCACCTGGCCGACGACGGCGCCGAGCGCGTTGGCGACGTCGGTGTCCTCCGGCACGATGCAGCCATTGCCGATCAGCGGCGGCAGGCCGGCGTAATGCAGCGGCGCCGAGGCGCCGAGGCCGATCACCGGCCGGTCGAGCGCGACGCTGAAGCGGGCGATGCCGGGATGCGCATCGACGGCGCGCTGCACCAGCGCGTGCGCGACGGTCGCGGCGCCGTCCAGCCCGTCCTCGGCGAAGGCGGTTTCGAGAATATATTCGGCCGACCAGCGCGTCAGCGTGACGAGCACGCGCTGGGCGAGCGCTTCCGACGTCGCGGCGATCGCCTGGCCGCGGCCGTCGCGGCGGCGGGAAAACAGCTCGGCGCCGAGACGGGCGGCGGCGGGATCCCAGTTCGACTGCTTGCCGAGCACATGGGCGGCGTCGGACGGCGTGAAGCCGCAAATGTGCACCAGGCCGCGCGCCACCAGCCGGTTCAGCGTAGCGTTCTGGGCGTTGGAGCTGAGCAGCCGGTCAAGCGCCAGCGGGGTGGCGCCGATCGCCTCGTAGAGTTTCGCTTCCGGCGCGGTGAGGCCGGCGGCGAGGCGATCCGGCACGCCGGTGCGCACGGCAAAACGCCCGTCCATGCGGCCGGGATTGGGCGCGCGCAGCTGCCGCTCCAGCTCGGCGGTGACCGCCTCGCCATGCGCCAAGCCGGCCAGCGCCAGCGGCACCAGGCGGCGCGGCCCGAGCAGGATCTTCGGGTCGAGCGCGCCGTCCTGCAGCGCTACTTCGGAGTCGCCGCCGAGGCCGAAGGTGCGCATGGCGACGGCTTCGACCATGGTACGGAAGCCGCCGACGGTGGCGCCTTCCGGATCGAGCCGCGGCCGGCCGCTATCGAGCACGGCGACGTCGGTGGTGGTGCCGCCGATGTCGGAGACCATGGCGTCGTCCAGCCCGGTCATGTGGCGGGCGCCGACCAGGCTGGCCGCCGGGCCGGAGAGGATCGTCTCGATCGGCCGCTGGCGGGCGAAGGCCGCCGACACCAGCGCGCCGTCGCCGCGCACCACCATCAGAGGTGCGGCGATGCCGCGCCGGCCAAGAAAGCCTTCGGTCGCCGCGACCAGCCGGTCGATCATCGAGATCAGCCGGGCGTTGAGCAAAGTGGTGAGCGCGCGGCGCGGACCGCCGAGCTTGGCCGAAAGCTCGTGGCTGGCGGTGACCGGCAGGCCGGTTTTTTCGCGGATCAGGTCGCGCGCGGCGAGCTCATGCGCCGGATTGCGGGTGGCGAAATAGGCGCAGACGGCGAAACCCGACACCGAACCCCCAAGCTCCGGCAACGCCGCCTCGAGGCCGGAAAGATCGAGCTTCGCGGCATTGCCGTG
Organism: Mesorhizobium sp. M1A.F.Ca.IN.020.06.1.1; assembly: GCF_004023265.1. NCBI lineage: Bacteria > Pseudomonadati > Pseudomonadota > Alphaproteobacteria > Hyphomicrobiales > Phyllobacteriaceae > Mesorhizobium > Mesorhizobium sp. M1A.F.Ca.IN.020.06.1.1. The sequence continues at coordinate 1,599 of NZ_RZSR01000364.1, read as the reverse complement.
CACGTCGTGGCCGCCGGGGCAGAACACCACCGGATCGCTGCCGAGAGCCGTCTTCAGCCCGTCGCGGGCAAGGTCGGCCTCGGAAAAGCCGATCATCACCAGCGCCACGCGCCCGCCCTGGCCCTCGACCAGCGCGTTGGTGGCAAGCGTGGTCGACATCGACACCAGCTTGATCGCGGCCGGGTCGGTAGCGGATTTTTCCAGCACCGCGTCGACCGCGCCGGAAATGCCGACGGCGAGGTCGTGGCGCGTGGTCAGCGCCTTGGCCTTGGCCAGCACCTTGCCCTTGCTCGGGTTGTCCAGGGGCCCGCCCTCCTCCGACCACAGCACGGCATCGGTATAGGTGCCGCCGGTGTCGATGCCGAGGAAGAGCGGTTTTGGCTTGGCGGTCATTTGGCGGTGGCAAGTCCGGGCGAGAGGTTTGGTGCCTGCCCCTTAGCCGATACGGGCCGGCGGATAAAGGCGGGAGCGATGGGCCAAGGGAGGGGCAAGCTCCCTTCTCCCCCTGTGGGAGAAGGTGGATCGGCGCGCAGCGCCGAGACGGATGAGGGGTGCTCCAGCTTGGCAAATACGCCCATCGGCATCATCGCCAAGGCTGCAGATCTTCGTCCCGCACATAGGCAATGATGGTATCGCAGACAGCATCGAGTTCCTTCAGAACGTCGTCATTCCAGAACCTCAACACGCGAAATCCCCTCGCCTTCAATTCGGCGTCGCGCTCCTGGTCGTGGGGCGAGTCCGCATGCTGACTGCCATCGATTTCGATGATAAGCCGAGCCTCGGCGCAAACGAAGTCGGCAACGAATCTACCCACTGGCACCTGCCGGCGGAACTTGATCTTGTCGAGACGGCGGCCGCGCAGCTCCTGCCACAGACGGTCCTCCGCTTCTGTCGACTCGCGCCGCATCCGACGAGCGAAATTGCGCTTGGCCGGGGTTACGGGTTGATGCGGCATGGCGGAAGACTAGGCCTCATTTCGTCCAATTCTCCAACATCGCACTCCGTCCAACACCCCTCATCCGTCTCGGCGCTGCGCGCCGATCCACCTTCTCCCACAAGGGGAGAAGGGGTGCCCTACTCCGCCAGATCCACCGTCTCCGTCGAGTGGTCAGTGCAGATGAAGCAGCAGGTGTCGCACGGCTGGTCGTTGTCGGGGCCGACGCCGGCGGTGACGGAATCGTTGCCGACCACCCAGGCGCCCCAGCAGATGTGCTCGCCGGGCTCGCAGGAGATCGGCACGGATTTTCGCGCCTGCGGGCGGATGAAGAAAACCTTGTCGCCGCCCGGCCAGACCTTTTCGCTGTCGCGGCTGAACAGCTCCAGCGCGACGCCGTCGGAGCGCTGGTTGCGGACAAAGACCGACATGTCGGCGGCGAAGGCCGGCGCGGTGAGGAGAAGAGCGGCGAGCAGAGCGCGAATCATGGCGAGGGTTCCCGAGGGGGAGTAGAGCACGGGAAGCACCGGTAATCTCCCCCCTCGAGGGGCCCTCGAGGGGGAGATGGCCGCGAAGCGGTCAGAGGGGGTCCTTGCGCGTAGAACGCCGACCTCATCTCGTGCCGCACGGCGTCGGCGCTCCACGCGCGGCGACCCCCTCTGTCG
>NZ_RZSR01000363.1:0-5387 GCF_004023265.1 Mesorhizobium sp. M1A.F.Ca.IN.020.06.1.1 | reverse complement strand
CTACCCGATCCTGCAGGCGGTGGGGCTCGAGAACGCCAAGGGCATCATCACCTCGAATTTCCTGAAACCGATCGTTAGCCCGGAAAAAACCGGTGATGCGGGTATCGACCAGTATCTGGACGATATCGCCGCGGCCAAGGTCAACTTCGTCTTCGCCAACACGATCGGACAGGTCGGGTACGCGACCGGCGATGCTCTTGTGAAGGCGCTCGAGCACATGAAGAAGCCGACCCGGGCTGAGCTCCTCGACACCGTCTTCAACATGCAGAAGTGGGACGATCCACTGTTGCTGGACGGGATCAAGCTGAACACCAAAGCCGGCTCCGATATTTTCCCGATTGAGGCACTGCAGCTCTATCAGTTCGACGGGCAGAAGTACGTGCCTGTTGGCAAGCTTCTGGATTTCGAGGGCAAGACGGAAGAGTAACGGACGACCGACACAGGTTGCTGCCGGCTGCGAGCGTCCGCGTTTTGCGGGCGCCTTTCTCGCGAGGGCGAATTTCGATTTGTTTGAGCGATTCGTGAGCCGACAATATCGTCGGCAGTCCTATCTGCGATCCGTTTTTGCCGGAAGTCATTCGGCAGAAGATGCTGGCGAAGGCGAATCCGGATTCTGTTGCGCGTGACGGCAGATCCAGCTTCAGGCAGTTTGCACCTGCTCTGCGTACCGGACGCAACTTCCCCATTCTAGCCAGTATGGTAGAGATTGGGGCTGGTGCAAATTCCGGTACGAACGGCAATGAACCTTCAAACCAGAGCCCGGTCCATTCTCGATAGCGAAGTCGTCTGGGACGCCCATTCCGGCTTCATGCCGGATCCTGCCGCGGACTTGAACAACCTGCGGATCTGGCGAGACGCCGGTGTCGACTATCTGTCCATCGATGTCGGGTTCGATCTTCTGTCCTGGGAAATGACGGTAACCAATCTCAGCTGCTTCCGCCACTGGATCCTGGCGCATCCCGCCCACTACGTGCTGGTCTCGTCGGCCGACGAAATCCTCGCTGCTAAGGCGCAAGGCAAGCTGGCGGTCACCTTTGACATCGAAGGCATGAACGCCCTGGACGGCCGGATTGAGATGGTCGAGTTCTACCATGGCCTTGGCGTGCGCCAGATGCTTTTCGCCTATAACCGCAACAACCTTGCCGGCGGTGGATGCCATGACGAAGACCCGGGTCTGACCGCGTTCGGTCGGCAGGTGATCGACGAGATGAACCGCCTCGGCATGTTCGTGGATGTGAGCCACACCGGCTATCGCACCACCATGGACGTGATGGAGTACACGGACCGGCCAGTCATCTTCTCGCACTCCAATCCGAAAGCGCTCTGCGCCCACGGTCGCAACATCACGGACGAGCAGATCAAGGCCTGCGCCCGCACCGGCGGCATCGTCGGCGTCGTCGGGCTCAGCCGTTTCCTTGGCGAGGCGCGCACCGATTCCGAACGGCTGGCCGACCATGTCGAATATCTGATCGATCTCGCTGGCCCACGCCATGTTGGCATCGGCCTCGACCATGCTTTCCCGGTCGAGATCGAAGGCATCGACGACATCATCGCCAGCAATCCGCATTTCTGGCCGAAGAGCGAATATGCGGGAGAAACGACCTATTCGGCACCAGCCCAAATGAAAGAGCTGACCGAGGTTCTGCTTCGTCGCGGTCAGCCGGAAGGAGCGGTCCGCGACGTCATAGGCGGCAACTTCATGCGCCTTGCCCGGGAAATCTGGAAATAACCACCGGAGCAGCTGTCGAGCGCTCCGTGGGACCTTCTTTTGGTCAGGCGGGTTGGTCCGCGCCAAGAAGGACGCGCAGCTTCGCGACGGCCGCATCCGGACTGGTCGATAGGGGGATGTTCGTCGCCGCTTTGACCGCATCCCGCGCGCGCGCCATGGAGAACTGTGCCAAGACGATCGCATCGAAATCCCTCAGCTTGGCGGCTTCGGCCGCGATCAGCCGGTTGTGGGATTCCACGTCTCCTGCACGCACCGCCTCGATCGCGCCCGGCACGAAATAGCTCCTGATCGTGGCAGCTTGGCCCATACGGGCGGCTTCGTCCCGGAACTCCTGCTCCATTCCTTCCCTGGACGGCGGGAAAGTGTAGAGCATTGCGGTGCGGCCGCCACGGCGGATCGCCGTCTCAAACATGGCTTCGTTCGGTTTCAGGACCGGAACGTCCAGCTTTGCCGCGGCCTGTTCGATCGCTTGCCCGAACGCCGAGCAGGTGAACAGCACGGCATCGCTTCCGATCGAACGGGCATAGCTGGCCAAGGCCTCGATGCGCCGGGCAATGTCGCTCGTCAGGTTAGCGGTTTTGGCGCGGTCCACTGCCAGGCTGTCCTCGAGGATATTGACGATTTCGGCGCCAGGCCATCCCGCTTCGAACACCGATCTGATCGGCTCCATCGAGATGGGCGTGGCATGGATCAGGGCAATGCGAGGCTGTGACGTCATAGTGCGAGACCGAATGATAAACGAGGCCGCCCCGAGAGCAAGCGGCGTTGGTACCGATGACTATTTCGGGGCTGCCGCCGCGAAGACCCATACGCTCTCGGCAGGGATCCGCGCCCATACATTGCCCGAGGCAAGTTGCCGCGCGCCGTGCGCCTTGGCGACGAAGTCGCCACGGCGCAGACGGTACTCCCGCTTGTCGCCGAGATAGATGCTGTCGTCGAGATGCATCTCGATGCCGTCCGGGTGCAAGGGACCGCGGTACTTCGAGATCGACACTCTCGCGATGGGCGGGATCATCCCGCTTATCCTTTCGAGGCCAGCTCACCATGGCAAGGAGGGAGGAAGGCGACCGGAGACCCAATAAGTGATCGCCCTTGCCCTCGATCACGTGGCGAGACAGCCATCACAAAGCCCGTCGCCTCGAGCGCTACGAGCGTGCGACGTTTTGGCCATGAAAACCGAGAACCGTGAGTGGCCGAACCCGGTTGCGCATAATCCGGCGGAAGAGTTCCACTTCGGGTAAGGTTGAAGGTCGCAGGAGGCAGGATCGGGCTATCTTTCCCGAAAGGCGCGCTGGAACGAATCCACCAGCGGCTTGGTCAGATAGCTCAGAAACGTTCGCTCGCCAGTTGAAATGAAGGTTTCGACCGGCATGCCTGGGTAGATCTGCTCGGGCTTGACCTGCGGTGGCAGCTTGTCGGCCATCTTAAGCCGCACGGTGTAATAGGGCTGTCCAGTGCTGGGAGTGGTCAGCCGGTCCGCCGAAATGTAGAACACCTTTCCCGGCACTTTTGGTGTTGTCCGTGCGTTCAGGGCCGTGAACATCATGTTCGCGCCTTGGCCGACTCGGATAGAATCGATGTCTTCAGGCTTGATCTTTGCCTCGACGATAAGTTCCTTCGTCGGCAGAAGCTCCATCGCAGGCTCGCCAGCACGAATGACGCTGCCTTCGGAATTGTAGAGAGAGCGGACGATGATGCCGTCCGCCGGGGCACGAATGGTCGTTCGCACCAGGACCGATCGAGCGGCGTTGATTTGTTCCTCAAGGTCGGCCACCTCTACCCGGGCCTTGTTCAATTCCGTGACGGCATCCTCGACCCGGGTGGTTGTTAGTCTTTCAATCTGCTGGCGCGCTTCCACGATCTGGGTGGCCGCGCTGGCGATTTGCGCCTCCAGCGATCCCTCCTGACCTACCAACTCGGCGGTGCTGCGCAGAAGATCGGTGTATTCGGAACGATTTGTCAGTCCCTTGTCGAGCAAGTGCTTTTTGCGTTCCCTCTCGGCATTGACGATCGCGAGCTGGTTTGCCGCAGCATCCTTTTGCGCCTTCAAGCCGGCAACAGCTTCCTGAAGGGCTGCCACCCGTTCCCTAAGGATCTCCTGATCTGCGCCATAGCGCGCTAGCCGAGCCCGGAACTCCTTGGTTTGCTCTGCAAAGACGTCACTGAATTCGGACGCGTCTGAGTAGGCGCCTAAATCGCGGGGCAGGACGATTTTCTCCAGGCCATCCCGTTCTGCCTCGAGCCGCGCGATCTCAGCCTTTTGTGCGACCCACTGTTTGAGGACTCGGTTGAGCTGCGACTGCGCCACCGTTGGATCGAGCACGATCAGCGCCTGCCCTCGTAAGACTCTGTCACCCTCTCGAGCCTTGACGCTGCTGACCACGCCACCTTCGAGATGCTGGATCATGACATTCTGTCCAGCTGCTGCAATCACTCCTGGCGCGATCGTTGCTCCGGCAATCGGCGCCATTGCGCCCCAGAATACGAAGCCAAGCAAGAAAACGGACACGCTTGCATACCCCGCGAGCGTGATGCGATCTGTGCGTGTGTCGACGTTACGCTGCCAGCTATACGTCCTGGCGCCGATGGCTTGGCTAGTCATTTGCGACCTTTATCTCGCCTCGAGCAGATGAGGGGAAAGGCACCACTCCTTCGCGCGACTGAGAGGCTGCGGGCCACCCCGCTTGGGCGCGTCGCTCGACAAGTCTATCGAGCACGCCCTTGGTCAAACCGTAGATCTCGACCTGGCCATTGCGCAGCATCAATACGCGATCGCATTTGGAAGCGAGAGAGGGCCGATGGGTTATGACAAGCACGGTCGTTTTTCGTGAACGCGCCCCGCTAATCGCGCGCTCGAGCGCGGCTTCGCCGTTGGAATCGAGATTTGCATTGGGCTCGTCGAGAACCAGCACCTTGGGATCGCCGTAGAAGGCCCGAGCAAGCCCGATGCGTTGACGCTCGCCACCCGAAAGGCGAACGCCGGTCGGGCCGATCAGCGTCGAGTAGCCATCCCTCTGACCCAGGATGAGCTCATGCACTTGGGCCCGCTGGGCTGCTTGAACCAACTTCTCGCTGGGCGCATTCGGTTCGAACCGCGCGATATTTTGCGCGATGGTTCCCGGGAAGAGTTCCACATCTTGCGGCAGGTAACCAATATGGCGGCCGAGTTGTTCCGGGTCCCAGTTCCGAATATCGCCGCCGTCGATCCGGATCGCCCCAGAGCGGGGCGCGATCGCACCGACGATGAGGCGCGCCAAAGTCGATTTTCCAGCCTGGCTCGGCCCTACGATCGCGACTGTCTCGCCGGCGGCGACCTCAAAGGTCAAGCGCTTGATCAGCGGCAGCGAGCCATCGGCCGCGCCCGGAAGATGATAGACTATTTGCTCCACGCTTAGCGCTCCTTCAGGAGCCGGCAATGCTACGTTCTCCTGGTTGTCGAGCCCGGACCGGAGAGCCGAAAGCCTCTTCCACGCAAGATTGGCGTCGATGATCTGCCGCCAACTCCCAATGATCTGATCAAGAGGTTGCAGAGCGCGCGCCGAAATCATCGAGGACGCAAATATCATACCGGCGGTCATCTCGTTGTGCAGAACCAGATAAGCGCCGGCCCCCAATATCGCGATCTGCAGTGTCGAACGCGTGGTGCGCGATACACCGC
>NZ_RZSR01000362.1:0-5388 GCF_004023265.1 Mesorhizobium sp. M1A.F.Ca.IN.020.06.1.1 | reverse complement strand
GGCAAAGACGTTGAGACCGTCCTGGCCGGTATAAGTGGACAGACCGATGTCGGAAACGACGAACCACTGGGTGGCGCGCGAACCATAATCGTCGCTCTTGTCGTCGACCGGCTGGGCGGTCAGCACATAGACGCCGGGCTTGCGCTGCGGGATCGCTTTGTCGACCGGGAAGGAGGTGGTGACCTCCTTGTTGAGGTCGTTGGCGATGTCGAGCGTGCCTTCCCAGACCGGCTCGCCCATCTGGTCGGAAATGGTGGAAATGTCGTAGCCGTCGAGCTGATGCAGGAACTGGTAGCCGGACAGAAGCTGCGCCAGCGATCGGTCGCCGATGCGGTAGAGCTTCATCTTGGCGGCGCTCATGTTGACGGTGACGACCGGAATGCCGCGGCGGGCGCCGGCCGGCAGCACGAAGCTGTCGCCGGTGAAGCGAGCGGACGGGGCGCGGTCCTGGACATAGATCGACAGCACGACCGGAGCGGCAATCGTCTCGCCGATCGCGGCCGGCAGACCGGCGCGGAAGGTCACGTCATAGTGCTGGCCATGTTCAAGCCCTTCGACGCAGATCTGCTTGTCCTTGGCTTCGACAGCCTTGGGAGCGGCATTGTCGACGGTGACGAACTGCGAATAGTCGACGCCGGTCTTCACCAAGTCCTCGGAGAACTGGGCGCAGATGCGCGGCGAAGAGGAATCGGCATCGACGGAATGGTCGACGACGCGGAAACCCTTGCGTGCCTTGAGGTCGGCGTAGTCGGCCTGCACGGCTGGCGAGTTCACCAGCGCAAGGCTCGCCTCATAGGCCTGAATGGCCGGCCGGAAAAGGTCGCGCTTGTCGAGGCCAGCGGCAAGCAGCGCCAGCGCCTCGGCGCGGGTCTTTGCCGTGCGCACCAGCTTATAGGCGTTGAAGGCCGCCGAGGTGACGTTTGCCGGCAGGGTAGAGGGCTCGGAGGTGTTGGAAGCCGGCTGCACGCCGAGCGTCTCGCGCGCCAGCGCCAGCCAGAGCGCGCCGTCGTCGGGCAAGACAGACAGCGCCGCCTGGTATTTCTGCATGGCCAGGCGATGGTCGCCGGTCAGCGCTGCCTGCTCGGCCGCGGCTTGAAGTGCGGCCAGTCCTTCGGTCGGCTTGTCATAGGCCGGATCGGTCAGCTTGTTGCGGAACTGCTGGGCCTGATCGGCCATCCAGTTGGGGAAGAAGGCAAGTGGAGGCGGCGCGCCGATATCGGGGTCGCCATCGACGTTTGCGACTTTGCCGGCGACGGCGCCGCTGAAGGGTTTCAGCTGATTGTAGTCGGATTTGAGAAAGCACCATTTGGCCTTGGTGTTGTAGGTGAAGGCGCGGCAGGCGGGATCGCCGAGGCATGTGGTCTTGCATTGGTCGAGGCTGACATTCTGGTCGGACCTGAGGTCGAAACCGAAATAGTCGGAATTGTCAGTCGTCACGATTCGCCGGGCTTCGGCCGCTTGCGCGGCCCCGCTCAAGGCAAAGAACAGAAGAATGAGGAACGAGAAACCACGAGCCGCGCGCATTGCCATATCACCCTCCCGACATTGCAGCGTCCGGGCATGATCAAGCATCAAACAGGCTTGTCAACGCCGAACGCGGCAGGTTTTCAACCCGCCAACGGTTTCCATGCCGGCCACAGGCCGGTATTTCGACAGAACCTCCATGGGACAAGGGTTCACGCTTTCTTGCGAAGGCGCAAAAGGTGTGAATTCCAAGCCCGGTCTATTTCAGACAATTGGATTGTGGCCCCTTTACGAGCGTTTCAGAACTTCATTCCAATTTTAGTTTTGTCGTCTAGGTTAGCGTAATGCCGGCGTATGAAACGCAGATGTCAGGAGGGATCGCGCCAGGGCGCGGGCTTCCGCGCGCCCTGCTTTTGGCGCTCGTCTGCGCGGCCATGCTCGCCGGCGAAGCGCGGCCGGCGGCTGCTTTCGAGATTTTCGGCATCAAGCTTTGGGGCTCGTCCAAGGACGAGGATGCCGACATCGTCGATCCGCTGCGCTATTCGGTGACCATGGACGCTCCCGATGCCGACAAGGATCTGGTCAAGAAGCTGGAAGATGCCTCGGCGCTCAAAAATGACGAGGAGCATCCGGTATCAGGGTCGCTCGGCTTGATGGCCAAGGCGCGCAGCGACCGCGAGCAACTGGTTGCCGCCCTTTATGCCGACGCCCGCTACGAGGGCGTGGTCGCCATCACCATAGAGGGCAAGTCCATCGACCAACTGCCGCCGGACGCCGAATTCAAGGGGCTGCAGCCCATTCCGGTGGTCGTCAGCATCGCCGCCGGGCCGAAATTCACCCTCGGCGACATCAGACTGAAAGGCGACGCGGCCGGCCTGGCGAGCGCCGATTTCGGCCTGATCGCGGGCGGCGACGCCAGTTCGGGTGCCGTGCTCAAGGCCGAAGCGGCGATCGTGCGAGCGCTCAAGGAGGAGGGCAGGCCGCTAGCCAAGGTGACGGATCGCGAGATCGTCGCAGACCATGACACCTCGACGCTCGACGTGACACTGACGGTCGCGGCCGGCCCGGTCGCCGGCTATGGCGAGACCACAGTAGAGGGCACCGAAAAGGTCGATCGCGACTTCACCGAATACATGACCGACCTAAAGCGGGGCCAGCAATATTCGCCGCAAGAGATTGACGATGCCCGCGATCGGCTGCTCGGGCTCGAAGTCTTCAACAGCGTGACCATCAAGGAGGGCGAGAGCCTCGACGCCCAAGGCAACATTCCGATCGACGTCCAGGTGAGCGAGCGCAAGCCGCGCTTTTTCGGCGTCGGCGGCACGTTTTCGAACACGGAAGGACTGGGGCTCGAAGGCTATTGGGGCCACCGCAACCTGTTCGGCCAGGCAGAGAAGCTGCGCATCGACGGCTCCATCAGCGGCATCGGCAGCAACAGCATTTCCGCGCTCAACTACAATGCCGGCATCATGTTCGAGAAGCCGGGGGTGCTCGGGCCGACATCGAAGTTCTTCACCGGCGTCAAGACCGTGTTGGAGCACCCCGACGCCTATGACCATTTCTCGGTCAAGGGCGACGTTGGAGTCTCCTACGACCTCGACAAGAGGCAGCGGGTCTCGGCCGAATTCGACCTCGACTACTCGAGGATCACCGACGCCTTCGGCAAGCACACCTATCTGATCGCCAGCATTCCGCTGCAATATGTCTATGACAGCCGCGACAACAAGCTCAACCCGACCAGGGGTTTCCGGGCGCTCGCCTATGCCGAGCCGAGCTACGACATTCTGAACGGCGCGACATTCCTCAAGTTGAAGGGCGAAGGCTCGGCTTACCAGTCGCTCGATACGGCGAGCAGATTCGTCCTCGCCGAACGCGCCACGCTCGGCTCGATCGTTGGCACCGGGCTGCAGAATGTTCCGGCCGACAGGCGCTTCTATTCCGGCGGCGGCGGCTCGGTGCGCGGCTATGCCTATCAAGGTATCGGCCCGAAGGACATCGACGGCCAGCCGATCGGCGGCCTGTCCCTGTTCGAGACCTCGGTCGAGATGCGCATGGCCGTCACCGACACGATCGGCATCGTTCCGTTCGTCGATGCCGGCACGGTCTCGACCAAATCCTTCCCCGATTTCTCCGACGTCAAGGTCGGCGCCGGCGTCGGTCTGCGCTATCTTACGCCATTCGGGCCGCTGCGCATCGACGCCGCCGTGCCGCTCAATCGCGATCCGGGCGATCCGCATTTCGGCCTCTATGCCGGCATCGGTCAGGCGTTCTGATGATGAGGATATTCTGGCGCATCCTTCGTATCTGCCTTTACGCGCTGCTCCTGCTGCTGGTGGTGGCGATCGGCGCCCTCGCCGTGCTGACCGGCACCGAAGGCGGTCGTCAGAATCTCGCCGGTCTGATCTCGAAGCTGGCCTCGACCGAGGACCGCAAGATCACCGTCAGCGGTATCGAAGGCATCTGGTCCGGTCAGCTCAGGCTCGATCATGTCGTGCTGGAGGATCGCACGGGGCCCTGGCTGGTGGCGCGCAAGGTGGCGCTCGACTGGTCGCCGACGGCGCTTTTGTCGCGCAACTTCAGCGCCGATCGCATCGAAGCCGAGCGCATCGAGTTGGCGCGGCTGCCACGAGCCGGCCAACAGCCGTCGCAAGGCGCATCGAACAGTCTGCCGGTCTCGATCGACGTCAAAGAGATCGAGCTGCCGGAGATCGCGCTCGGGCAAGAGCTCGCCGGCAGCGGCATTGCCGAACTTGCCGCCAAGGGTTCGCTCAAGGCCGATCCATCGCCGCTGGCGATCGACACGGTGCTCAAAGTCGCCCGCCGCGACGGCAAGCAGGGCAATGTCGACGCCAAGGTCCGTTTCGCGCCGGCCGACAACAAGCTCGACCTCGATCTCAAGGCGTCGGAGCCGGCCGGCGGCATCATCGCCAATTTGCTCAAGCTCCCCGATGCGCCCCCCGTCGATATCGTCGTCTCCGGCACGGGGCCGCTCGCCAATTGGAACGGCATCGGCACGTTCGTTGTCGACCGTCAGATCGTCGCCCAGCTCACCGGCCGCCATCAGTTGAGCGACAGGGGCCACTATATCGAGGCCAAAGGCGACGGCGAATTCGAGCGCTTCCTGCCGGAGAAGTTCAAGTCGCTGTTTGCCGGCAAGACGAATTTCGACGTGGCCGGGACGGCGACCACGACAGGCGGGATCGATATCGAGCGCGCAATTGTAGAGAGCGGCGCTGTGCACGGCACGGCCACCGGCAATGTCGACCCGAAGGGCGCCAGCGATCTTGCCGTCGAGCTCTCCGCCAAGGACAAGCCCGTCACCATCGACGTCGGCACCAGCGCGGTGCCGATCCTGGTCGCGGTCGAGAAGGCGACCGCACGCGCCTTTGGCGACGGCAAAGCGCCGATAGTCGACATCGGCACCTCGTTGGCCTCGATCGCCGTCGGCGGCACGCAGCTCAACAATGTGACGGGACAGGTCCATTCCGACGGCTTCGACGTCGCGACCCGCACCGGGCCGGTCAATGTCAAGCTCGCGGCCGCCGGCCTGAAGACCGACGTGGCGACCCTGGCGCCGCTGGTGACGGGCAAGCTAACCGCCGATCTCGCCGGTTCGATCAGCCGCGACACCGTCACCGTCGACCAGGGCACGTTGCGCAGCGATGCGCTCAATGCCGCGCTGACCGCCGGCGTCTCGCTCGCCGACCTGTCGATGACGCTGAAGATGAATGCCGACGCCGTATCGAAGGCGCTGCCGCCGCAGATCAGCTCGCTGCTTGGCGAACGGGTGGAATTCTCGGCTACCGCGACCCGGGATCCGGAAGGCGCTTTCGCGGCCAACGAGCTGGAACTCACCTCCGGCTCGCTCAGCGCCAGCGGCACCGCCAGCGCGCAAGGCTCGGATATCCAGGCAAACGTAAAGGG
>NZ_RZSR01000035.1:0-14279 GCF_004023265.1 Mesorhizobium sp. M1A.F.Ca.IN.020.06.1.1 | reverse complement strand
TGAAGGCTTTGATCGGCGTCAGGAATTCCGGATCCTCGGCGATCGCGGAGAACATCCAGGAGGCCGAAGGTTTCGGCTTCTCGCAATCATCGGCCGAGAGCCGTATGTAGGCCGCGAGCGCGCTTTCATCGCTTGCCTCGGCCGTGCGTTCTTCGAGCGCCTGCTCGAAAGCATTGAGGTAATTCTCGACCAGCCCCTGCATCAGCTTGGCCTTGGTCGGGAAATTGTAGAGCAGACCGCCCTTCGACACGCCGGCCCGATTCGCGATGGCGTCGAGCGACAGGCTTCCCGGGCCCGCCTCGCGCGCCACGTCGGCTGCCGCTGCAAGTATCCTGTCGCGCGAGTTTGCCCTGCGAGCTTTCATCACGCCTTCCCTTACATTAGGCCTTGTGGAATTGACAAGACCGTCCAGACGGTACAGTAAGGCGCCCGCAATTTGAAATCGGGATTTATCGTAGATATGTGTCCCGGCAATTGACGTTGCCGGCTCGAGGGGAACTATCCGTGAAGCGCTTCTTCATCATCACCGGAATTCTGCTGCTGCTCGCCGTGGTGTGCGCCGGCATCGTCGGCTTCAACCTGTTTCGCGACAATGCGATCAAGCAGTTTTTCGCCACCATGAAACCGCCGGCGGCGACAGTGTCGACCATCGTGGCGAAGCCTTCGAACTGGACGCCCGGCGTCGAGGCGATCGGCACCGTCAACGCCGTGCGCGGCGTCGACCTGACCGTCGAGACGGCCGGGATCGTCAAGGACATCCTCTTCCACGCCAACCAGAAGGTCGCGGCCGACGCTGTGCTTCTGCAGCTCGACGATGCCGTCGAGAAGGCCGATCTGGTGGCGCAGAAGGCTCAGGCAGCATCCGACCAGGCGGCGCTGACCCGCGCGCTGGAATTGCAGCGGCGTGGCGTCGGCACCGACGCTACGCTTGATGCCGCGCGCGCGGCGGCGACCGCATCGGCCGCGCAAGTGAACAAGCTGCAAGCCGTGCTCGACCAAAAGCAACTCGCAGCTCCCTTCACCGGGACGGTCGGCATTCCAAAGATCGACATTGGCCAGTATCTGGCGCCCGGCAACTCAGTCGTCACGATCCAGGATCTGGACACGATGCGGGTCGACTTCACCGTGCCCGAACAGCAGCTGCCGCTGCTGAAGATCGGCCAGACGGTGCGGATCGGCAGCAATGCTGCCGACATGTCCTTTGCCGGCTCGATCCGCGGCATCGATCCCAAGATCGACCCGGCAAGCCGGCTGGTGTCGATCCGCGGCGAGGTCGCCAACCCGGAGGGCAAGCTGACCCCGGGCCAGTTCGTGCAGATCCGCGTCGAGTTGCCGGAGGAAAGCAACGTCATCTCGGTGCCGCAGACGGCGGTGACCTCGAGCCTCTACGGCGACTATGTCTTCGTGGTGGTGCCGCCCAAGCCCGCTGAGGCCGGCGCTGCCGCGCCAGCAAAACCGGAAGACCAGAAGGCCGGGGCGGAGAAGCCTGCCGGCGATGCAGCCAAGCCGCAAGCCGATGCCTCGAAGCCGGCCTCCGATACGGCAAACGCCGCCGACAGCGCCGCGAAGCCGCCTGAGAACGCTCAAAAGCCGGCCGAAACCGGGCAGCAACCGGCGCTCGTTCTATCGCAGGTCTTCGTCAAGCTCGGCCGCCGCAACAACGGCATGGTCGAGATCGTCGAAGGCCTGAAGGCCGGCGACCAGGTCGTGACCGCCGGTCAGAACCGGCTCTTCAACGGCATGTCCGTTGCGGTCGACAACACCGTTGATCCCAGCAAATCGGCAAACAAGCAGGTTCAGCAATGAGCTTTTCCGATATCTTCATTCGCCGCCCCGTCCTCTCGACGGTGCTGGCCTGCATGATCCTGCTCCTGGGTTTCCAGGCCATCTTCAACCTGTCGATCCGCCAGTATCCGAAGGTTGACGAGACGGCGATCACCATCACCACGGCCTATCCCGGAGCCAGCGCCGACCTGATTCAGGGCTTCATCTCTGCGCCGATCGCGCGCGCCGTCGCCTCGACGGAAAACATCGACTACGTCACCTCGTCGAGCCGCCCGTCTTCGAGCACGGTGACCGTGCAGATGAAGCTCGGCTCCAACCCCGATGTTGCGTTGACCGAGGTGCTGTCCAAGGTTCAAGGCGTGCGCGGCACCTTGCCGGATGCCGCCAAGGATCCGGTGATCGTCAAGGGCACCGGCCAGCAGTTCGCGATGATGTATATCTCGATGCAGAATCCGAACATGACCAAGGAGCAGTTGACCGAGTACATCGAGCGCGTCGTGCGGCCGCGCATCTCGACCGTGGAAGGCGTCGCCGACGTCCAGATCTTCGGCGCCGAGGAATATTCGATGCGGGTCTGGATCGACCCGGTCAGGCTCGCCGCCCGCGGCGCCACGGCCGCCGACGTGCTGACTGCGATCAACAATTCCAATTTCCTGTCCGCGCCCGGCAACACACAGAACGAGTATGTGGTTTCCTCGATCGCGGTTCTCTCGACCCTGCAGACGCCGGAAGCCTTCGCGCAGCTCCCCATCCGCTCGACCGACGGCCAGGTGGTGCGGCTGCGCGATGTGGCGCGGGTCGAGCTTGGCGCCGCCAGCACCGACACGAGGGTGAGCTTCAACGGCAAGCCGGGCACCTTCCTGGCCATCTTCCCGACGCCTGCCGCCAATCCGCTGACGACTGCCGAGGCGATCCACAAGATCGTGCCGGTGATCCAGGATACGTTGCCGAAGGGCATGACGATCGAGATCGTCTACGATTCCACCGAGCAGATCAGCGCCTCGATCGAGGAGGTGTTCAAGACCATCGGTGAGGCTGTCGCCATCGTCATTCTCGTCATCCTGCTCTTCCTCGGATCCTTCCGCTCGGTGATGATGCCGATCGTGACCATCCCTCTGTCGCTGATCGGCGTCTGTTTCATTCTGTTTGCGGTAGGCTATTCGATCAACCTTCTGTCGCTGCTTGCCATGGTGCTGGCGATCGGCCTTGTCGTCGACGACGCCATTGTCGTGGTGGAGAACATCCACCGCCATATGGAGGAAGACGGCATGTCGCCGATGCAGGCGGCTTTCAACGGCATGCGCGAGATCTTCTCGGCAATCGTCGCCATGACCATTACGCTGGCCGCCGTGTTTGCGCCGCTTGCCTTCACCGGCGGTCTGACCGGCGCGCTGTTCCGCGAGTTCGCGGTCACGTTGGCCGGCTCCGTGGTGCTGTCCGGCCTGATTGCGGTGACCATCACGCCGATGATGTCGGCTCGCCTCTTGAAGGCCGGCGCGCACGGCCGCTTCCAGCGCATCGTCGACGGCACCTTCAGCCGTGTCGAGCGCCTCTACGAGCGGGCCGTGACCGCTTCGCTCAGAAACAGGCCGGTTACCTTTATCATCGTCGTCGCGCTGGTCGCGCTCACCGGCTTCATGTTCACCAAGACCTCGACCGAACTGGCGCCGGAGGAAGACCAGGGCTTCCTGCTTTCCATCGTAACCGCCCCGCGCTACGCGACCTCGGACTACACCGAGACCTACGTCAACCAGATCCTCGGTCTTGTTAAGGACATTCCGGAAACGCGGGCGCAGTTCTCGGCGGTCGCCTTCGGCGGCGCCACCAACGGCGCCTTTGTCGGCTTTGCCTTCAAGGACTGGGCCGAACGCCAGCGCAGCTCGAAGGAGATCCAGGCCGCCACCACCGGCCGCTTGGCCAAGGTCGCTGGCGTCGAGGCTTGCGTCTTCGCGCCGCCGCCGCTGCCCGGCTGGGGCGGCGGCCTGCCGATCTCGATGGTGGTTCGCTCGACCGGCGATCCCTCGGAAGTCTTCGACCAGGCCGAGAAGATCAAGAACAAGGCGCAGGCTTCCGGCCGCTTCATCGTCGTGCAGAACTCGATGTCCTATGACGCCCCGCAGGTGACCGTCACCATCGACCGCGAGCGCGCGGCGGCGCTGAACCTGCCCATCGCCGATATCGGCAACACGCTGACGCTGCTGGTCGGCGGCGCCGAAGTGGCGCAGTTCGATCGCGACTCCAACAGCTATGACATCATCCCGCAGGTGCCGCAGGAGTTCCGCGACAATCCAGCGAAGCTCGGCGAGTATTTCGTGCGCAGCGTCGACGGCAAGATGGTGCCGCTGTCGGCGGTGGTGCATATCTCCACCAACGCCTCGCCGGCAGCGATCGAGCAGTTCAACCAGCTGAACTCGGCCACGATCTCCGCCCTGCCCTTGCCCGGCGTGACCACCGGCGACGGATTGAAAGTGCTGGAGGATCTCGCCAGGGAAACGCTGCCCGACACCTTCTTCATCGACTATTCTGGCCAATCGCGGCAGGAAAAGGAGCAGGGCAACACCATCCTGATCGCCTTCGCGGCCGCCGTGATCGTGATCTACTTGGTTCTGGCCGCTCAGTTCGAGAGCTTCCGCGATCCGCTGATCATCATGATGGCGGTGCCGCTTTCGATCTTCGGTGCCATCGTGCCGCTCAATATCGGCCTCGGAACGCTCAACATCTACACGCAGGTCGGACTGATCACCCTGATCGGCCTCATCACCAAGCACGGCATCCTTTTGGTGGAATTCGCCAACCAGCAGCGCGAAATCCATGGCATGCGGCGCCGCGATGCCATCATCGCCTCGGCCAAGGTGCGCCTGCGGCCGATCCTGATGACGACGGCCGCGATGGCGCTCGGCGTGGTGCCGCTGATCATCTCCAGCGGCGCGGGCGCCGCAGCGCGCTACTCGATGGGCCTCGTCATCTTCACCGGCATTCTGGTCGGCACGATGTTCACGCTGTTCGTCGTGCCGATGTTCTACACCTTCATCGCCAGCAAGGACCTGCCGCATCTCGCCGAGAAGCCCGATCCGAAGCTGATGCCGGCGCTGCCCACCTGAAGCAATCCAGGACTGCTCCAAAAACAAAAAAGAGGCCGGAAAACCCCGGCCTCTTTCTTAGGCGGTCGCCCCACGGCTTCGGCGCCAGAGCAATTCCAGGACAAAGTGTGGAACGGTTGCTCGGCGACTTCGCCGTGGCCTTCCGTCCGGAATTGCGTCGAACCTGGCTTGAAGGCGGCAATCCGCCCGCTACTTGACCCGTTACTTTACGATGAGGATGCTGGTGTTGCCCGGGCCGAAGGCCTCCACGAGCTGATAGAAGTCGGCCGCGGCATCGGGATGCAAACGCACGCAGCCATGCGAGGCTGGCCTGCCAAGATGCTTGATGGCATAGGTCGCATGCACCGCATAGCCGCCGCTGAAGAAGACCGAATGCGGCATCGGCGCATTGTCGTACTTCTTCGAATACCACATCTCATGCATGCGGGTCGGCTTGAATGACCCTGTCGGCGTGATGTGCCCCCTGTCGCCCGTCGACACTTTCCAGGTGAAGGTCGGCCGGCCGTCGACCGTGACTTCCATGATCTGCTGCGACAGCGAAACCCGGGCGACGAGCTGGTTGGCATGAGCGGCGTTGCTGCCGAAGAGCAAAGCCGCGCCGGTGAGCGCGGCGGCGGTGACGTGGATGAGCTTGGCTGAAATGGCGGTATGCATGACGATCCCTCTCTCTTTTGCCGGTCGGGCCGGCTGCAATTTCGATGGATCGTCTTATCGGGATCGCCTGTTTCAGGCCTATTTCGCTTAATGTGCGTTAATGTTTCGAATTCGTTTCTCTAAGTTGACGGCCTAATTCCAGAGAACACGCTCCCTTAGACCGGCTGCCGGCAATACCAAGCAGGCCGAAACCGGCGGGCAAAGCGTATATCGCCTTGATATGAATGCCTTTCTCCTAATCTCGAAACCGAATTGCAACAAAACGCGACTTGCGCGGCATGATGCGGATACAGGCCCGCAGCAATGTCGAGGTCACGGGAACAGACATCAGCAAACGAAAATGGGCAGGAAATCGAAAGTTCGCACCTGGTTTCTCAGGGTCGGCGTCTCGGCAATCATCCTCGGTGCTGTCGGCTCTGTCGCCGGGAACCCTGTGACGGCGCTTGGCGCCATGAATTCCGGCGAGGTTTCGACACTGCACACCGCACTGTTCATCGCCACGGTCTGGATCATCTCCAGCCTGCGCGTCAACCGGCTGAGGGCCCTCTGGCGGGTCGGTCTTCGGCTGATAGGGATGCGCGGCCCCTCCGGCTACTTGCTGCCGAGAGGACCGAAGGCCCGCGCCGCAGCGGGGGGCTCCGTAGGCGGCGCGGGCGCTTCGGGAGTTTCCTGAAGCATCGACGACTATCGAATTGGGGATTGAGTTATGAAGACGAAATTTGCCGCTTCGGTGCTGTCCGCACTGCTTTATGCCCAAGGGCTGCTTGGCTTTGCCGCGCTTGCAACGGTGCTGCTCAAGGAGCGCGCCCACGCCGAGATCGCTGCCAGCGCCGAAATGCCGTCCGGCCCCTCGGTCCTGGTGGTGCGCTAGGCGCCGGCGTCGGATCCAAAAGTGCGAAGCGGTTTTGGAAATCCGATGCAAGATCGAGCAAAAGACCTGGCGGCCCTCGCCTCAGTCGGTGCGCGGCGTCGGCGGATCGAACCGGTAACCGGCACCCCTGATCGTGGTGATGGTCTCCGTATCGAGCTTACGGCGCAGCCTCACGATGCGCGAATCGATCGAGCGGTCGAAAGCGTCGGCATTCTCGGCGGGCGCAGCAGCAATGATGTCGTCGCGCGTCAGCACCTTTCGCGGGCTCGCCAGAAACAATCTCAACAGCGCCACCTGCCCCGGCGACAGCTGATCCTCGGCGCCGGAACGATGCATGACCATGGCCGACCTCAAGTCGACGGTCGCATTCTCCAGCACGATCAGTTCCTGGGGGTTGCGGCCGCGCCGCGTCAGCAGGCGGCCGATGCGCGCCGCCAGCTCGCGCACATTGAGCGGGCTTTCGATCACGTCGGCAGCGCCGAGCTCCAGCGCCAGCACCTTGTCGACGAGATCGGCGGGCCGGCAGATCAGGATGAAGTCGCAGCCACCCTCGCCGCCCCCGCCTTGGCTACTATAGCGCTTGAGCAGTTCGCGCCCCTCCGCCTGGGTCACGTCGTCACCGACGACCACGACGTCGATGCCGCCTGCCGAAAGCAGCGACTCCGCCTCCCAGGGCTGGCGCGCCTGACGCACGTCGTGCCCCCGACGCTCGAGATGGTCGGCCAGGTCGCCGGCCACCACTTCGGCAACGGACACAAGCGCGACGACGGATCGTGCTGCCATTTTCTCCACTCCGCCACAGACAACTCGAGATGAGCGCTGGACATCATGTTTATACCCAATCTACTTTCCGCTGAAAGCGGGAGCGAGACCATTGTGAAGGCGCGCATCATTGTCGTCGAGGACGAGCCGGATCTGAGGGAAGCGGTGGCCGAGTATCTCGGCGCCAGCGGCTATGACGTTGCCACGGCCGAGAATGCCGCGGCGGCGCGCAGCCTGCTCGAGGCGCAACCCTTCCACCTCGCCATCCTCGACATCGCCATGCCCGGCGAGGACGGCCTGTCGCTCGGCCGCTGGCTGCGTTCCAAGACGCAGATCGGCATCATCTACGCCACCGCCGCCGGCACCGCGCTCGACCGCATCGTCGGCCTGGAGCTCGGCGCCGACGACTACATCGTCAAGCCCTATGAGTTGCGCGAAGTGCTGGCGAGGGTCCGCAGTGTGCTGCGCCGCGTGCCGGCCTCGGTCTTCGCGGCCGGCACGCGCCGCTTCATGAATTTCGGCAGCTTCCAGGCCGATTTCGACGGCAGGCTGGTGACCGGCGCCAATGGCGCGGTCATCGAGATGGCCAAGAGCGAGTTCGACGTGCTGGAAGTTTTCCTCACCCGCGCCAACCGGCTTCTGACGCGGGCGGCGATCTCGGAGGCGATCGGCTTCGTGGAAGACCCGGAATCGTCGCGCGCTGTCGACATCCGCATCATGCGTCTGAGGAAGAAGATCGAGGCGGACCCCGCCAATCCGAAATTCCTGCGCACGGTTCGCGGGGAAGGCTACATCTTCTCGCTGCCGGCTGGCGACGGCAACTGACTCCGGCGCCGCGCACCTTCCGGATACGCAATCGACGCTGTAGCATTCCGGTCCGGCGGCATGCCCCCAGAAAACCGTTGTCGATTTTCGGGCTTGTGTGCTGGATTTCATGGTTTACCGGTATGGCCCGGAGATGACGTTCGACGATGACAGCTGAGGCCGCACGGACAGAGATGCACGGCTCCCGCCAGGGCGCCGCGATGGCGGCCGTCCATGTCGTTCGCCGCTTGCGCGAAGCGGGCGACTGGCAGCGCGAGATGGACAGCATACTGGAGGCACTGTGCCGTTCGTTGGACTGTCAGCGCGGCATTCTCTTCCGTTTGCGCGAGTTGCCGGGCGAGGGCTTTGCCCAGTCCGTGGCTTCCTATTGGATCGACCCTGCTTTTGGCGGCGAGCTCGCATCGCCTACCGTGATCATGCAGTCGATCATCAACTCCGATCCGCTGCTGGAGCAGTTGCAGGAGGATGAGCGCCAGGGCAAGGTCTTCGCTGGCCACACGCGCGACCTCGATGGTTTCCTGCGGGCCGACTTCGAGAAGCAGAACATAAAATCCTTCATTTCGGTGTCGGTCTTCGCCCACGGCCATCTCTGGGGCACTCTGGCGGTCAATGACTGCGCGGCCGAACGCGAATGGACGGATGAAGAGGAGGCGACGCTTCACATCATCGCGCTCGCCATCGGCGACGCCATCGAGCGCTCGCCCTCAGAGGCGCATGCCAGCGAGGTTATCCGCCGCACCATGCTGCAGGCTTCGCTCGACGCCATCATCGTCATCGACGAGGCCGGCTCCATCATCGAATTCAATCCGGCCGCCGAGAAGATGTTCGGCTTCAAGCGCAGCGACATCCTCGGCAAGGATCTGATCGACACGATCGTGCCGCACTATTACCGCAAGGGTTATTCGTCGGGCGCCGAGTACATGGCCGGACGGGGCGCGCCGATGGTTGGCCAGCGGCTGGAGACAGTGACCCAGAACGCGGCCGGCGAGATCTTTCCGATCGAGCTGACCGCGACGGAGATGAGGGTTGCCGGCCGCCGGCTCATCTTCGGCTCGATCCGCGACCTGCGCGAGAAGCTGCACGCCGAAGAAGAGATCAACCGCCAGCGCGAGAAGCTGCACCAGAATGAGAAGATGGCGGCAATGGGCTCGCTGCTCGCCGGCGTCTCGCATGAGCTCAACAACCCGCTGGCGGTTGTGGTCGCACAATCGACGCTGCTGCATGAATTCGCGGCCGACCCGCAGACCAAGGTGCGCGCCGAAAAGGTGCGCGCGGCCGCCGAACGCTGCGGGCGCATCGTCAAGAGCTTCCTGTCGATGGTGCGCCTGCATCCGACCGAGCAGGCCGAAACCGACCTCAACCAGGTGATGCGCTCGGCGCTCGAAGTGACCGCCTATGGTGCGCGCTCCAGCGGCATCATCATCGACACCGACTTCGCCAACGGCCCGCTGCTCGCCATGGCCGACGCCGACCATGTCACGCAGGTCGCGGCCAACTTCCTCATCAACAGCCAGCATGCGCTTGCCGGCTTCACCGGCGAGCGGCGCATCAAGGTGCGGACCTTTCGCAGCGAGCGCGGCAATCCGGGCTTCTCGGTCGAGGACAACGGACCCGGCATTCCCGATGCGATCCGCTCACGCATCTTCGAATCCTACTTCACCACCAAGCCGGTCGGCGTCGGTACCGGCATCGGCCTGTCGATCTCGAAATCGATCGTCGAGCGCCACAACGGCAACATCTGGTTCGAAGAGGTGCAGCCGCACGGCGCGCGCTTCGTCGTCCAGTTGCCGGCGATTGCCGGCAATGCGGCAAAGGCCGGCGAGGGTCCGGCGCGGTCGAGCGGGTTGCGCCATGCGCTGATCATCGACGACGAGCCCGACGTCGCCGCTTCGCTGTCCGACATATTGGAGCTCATGGGGCTCAAGTCGCGTCTCGTGCCAAGCTGGACGTCCGCCGGCGAGGTTCTGAGCGGGCACATGCCGCCGGACATCGTGTTTTCCGATCTGCGCATGCCGGGCACCAGCGGCATCTCGATCTACCGTGAATTGCTGGCCGAACGGCCGGGGCTGGCGCAGCGTTTCGTGCTGGTCACCGGCGACCTCATCGGCGCCAAGGCCGAGATTGAGGCACTGCCGCCGCAGCAGCGGCCGCAGATCCTGGAGAAGCCCTTCTCGACGCTCGACGTCCGCGGCATCCTTGCGACCGTTGCCGATGTCGCGGCGGCCGACAACGGCGCCGACATCTGAAATTGCTCCCTCTGCGGCTTCACCTGGATATCGTCGGATTCGAAAAAAGAGGCTCCCGACCGACTTTGCGGCGGGAGCCTGACTGGAGCGCGGAGGGTGCGCTCAGGGGAGCCTAAAACACGTTCGGGGTGTCGGTCAGCGGCGCGGCATTGGCGATCATACGCACAGCTCGGGCCCGGTGCTGACCGGACTGCTCGGCAATGGCACGCAGGCATTCGGCGTTCTCGGCGCCCCAGCTCTGCCCTTTGCAGGCGAATTCGACTTGCGACTGCGGCAGGCGCGCGGTTTTGAGCGTCGTCGGCGCGCCCTCCACGACATTGGCCGGAGGATTGATCGAGGCGAAAGCGGGACCCGCGGCTGGCGCAAGCACCATGCTGGCGAAGGCGGCAACGCCCAGCAGCATGAACATCGTCATCGGATGGTCGCTGGCGCGCTGGCGCAACGCCAGCTTCGGACGGCGATCATTGCGCTAGGGACCGTAAGAGCGGCGGCTGGCATCGGCGATCCGGACTTTGGCAAACATCGGCTGTTCCCTTCGTTATCTTTCTTTTTCCTTGAAACGAACTTAACCGCACCACGTAACAGCCGGATGATAGGGCGGGATGGCCCATGTAACAGGACTGAAACGGGGATCGCTTCTGTTCCTTTTGCTCCTGTCGGATGCGGCGGACTGTAAGCGACCTCACACAGGCGCAGAATTGGCATGGCTGTCGCGATCGTCCGATACGCGAAGCGCGTCGAAACGGTGCCCTCACAAACTGCGGATCCGAAGCTGGAACCGCCGTTTTGCACTCCTGGTTAAGGCTCGGATTTTCCGGGATTTTCTCGGCTCGGATGGCTGCAAGCCGGTCGGCATGAAATTTCCATACTTTCACAAGCCATTGCATTTTAACGCAAAATGTGTTTTTATTGAACGAGCATTCAACAAAACGAGAGCATTTTCATGAACCCGCACCTGCGAGACGTGGCGATCCCCAACGATTGGGACCGGCGGGGTTTGCCGGGGTGGAGTTACCACTCCAACGCCCTTCTCGAGCTTGAGAAGGAATACGTCTTCCGCAATCACTGGCAGATCGCCGGCCATGTCTCCGACGTGCCAAATCCGGGCGACTATCTGACGATGGACGTCATCGGCGAGCGGGCGCTGATCGTGCGCGGCAAGGACGGCGTCGTGCGTGCCTTCAACAACATGTGCCGTCATCGGGGCAGCCGCGTCGTCGCCGACAGCCAGGGCACCTGCAAGAACGCGCTGATCTGCCCGTTCCACGGCTGGGTCTACAATCTCGACGGCACGCTGCGGGGGGCTGCCCGTCCGCGCTCCTTCCCGGAACTCGACAAGACCGAGTTCGGGCTGATGCCGCTCGATCTCGAAGTCTGGATGGGCTTCATCTTCATCCGCTTCCGCAACGGTGGCCCGCAGCCTTCCGTGGCTGAACTCTTGAAGCCGATCGAGGCGGAGATCGCCCATTACAATGTTGCCGACATGGTGCCGTGCCTGGGCATCTGGACCCAGAAATCACCGGTCAACTGGAAATCGGTGCGCGACGTCGACAATGAGGGCTATCACGTCGCCATGGCGCATCCGGCGCTGCAGGACCTCTACGGCGCGACCTATTTCGACGAACCCTTCGTCAACGGCGTGTCGCGGTCCTTCGCCACCTACAACCCGCATGCCGGGCGGCGCTGGAGCGTCAACCAGTACATCAAAATAGCGCCCGAGCCGACGCACCTGCCGGAGCATCTGCGCAAAGCCTGGATCTATTACGGCATCTTCCCCAACAACGCGCTGTCGATCATGCCGGAATCGGTGCAGTTCTATCAGGAGTTCCCGCTGTCCACCGGCGAGACGCTGCTGCGCGGCGCGATCTATCGCTACAAGGACGAGACGCGGGAGCAGGCGGCGGCGCGCTACCTTGCCTACCGCATCGACCGCGACACCATGAACGAGGATGTCCAGCTCTCCGTCTGGTCGAACGAATCCATGCTCTCCGAGGCGTTCGGGGGCTTCTACCTCTCCGACCTCGAATATGGCGTGCGCACCCACCACGACCATCTGCGCAGGCAGGTGCCGGTGCTGAACTTGGAGACCGCACCGGAGGAAAAGGACATGTGGGGATTGAACGACGCGCTGCGGTCGAAGGGGTGAGCGTCTTCCCTTCTCCCTGTTACACGGGGAGAAGGTGCCCGAAGGGCGGGCAGTGCAAGCGCCTCACAATTGGCTCTGGCTCCCGAACCTCAGGGAGCGTCTGAACTAAATCTCGCAAGCTGGCGCTGCCCCTCACCCGCCGGCTACACTCCCCGTAGAACGGGGAGAGGGGCGCTCTCTCACCCCCGCCAGACGCCTTCCTTCCTCAGATCATCCATCGTGCGCGAGATGCCTTCGCGCAGGATCGCGACCATGTCGTCGATCTGCTCGCGGCTGATGATGAGCGGCGGCGACATCACGCACATGTTGATCAGCGGCCGCACCAAGAGACCGAGCTCATGGCAATGCGCGTCGATACGCTTTCCCACATCCTTGTCGAGCTGCAGCGGATCCTTGCTCTCGCGGTCGGCGACGCATTCGACGCAAGCCATCAGGCCGGCGCCGCGTACCTCGCCGACCAGCGGCAGTTCCTCGAGCGTTTTCAGGCGCGCCTGGAAATAGGGCGCGATCTCGCGCGCATGCTGAAGCACGCCCTCTTCCAAAAGATCGAGGTTCTTCAGCGCGACGGCGCAGCCGATCGGATGGCTGGTGTAGGTGAGGCCATGGCCAAACAGCGCATCGGGATGGTTGGAGCGGCGCAGTTTCTCCAGCAGCCGCTCCGAGATGATCACGCCGCCAAGCGGGAAATACCCCGAGGTAACCCCCTTGGCGAAGGTGATCATGTCCGGGTCGAGGCCGAACACCTCGCCCGAGGCAAAGACATGGCCGAGCCGTCCGAAGCCGGTCACCACCTCGTCCGAGACATAGAGGATGTCGTTCTCGCGGCAGATCTCACGGATGCGCTTCAGGTATCCGTCCGGCGGCACGACGACGCCGCCCGAAGCTTGCACCGGTTCGCCGACAAAGGCGCCGATGCGACCGGCGCCGACGCGCGCGACCGTGTCGCGGAATTCGTCGACGAGGAAATCGGTGAAGGCGTCGATGCTCATCTCCTTCGGCCGTCGGAACGGATCGGGCGAGGAGAGCTTGATCACCAGCTCGTCGGCACCATCCATCCAGTGCCGGTCGCGCGGGCGGCCGTTGAGCGAAGCCGACAGGTAGGTCGAGCCGTGATAGGCGCCGCCGCGGCTGAGGATCAGCTTCTTCTCCGGCCTGCCGCGCACATTGTTGTAGAATTGCATGAAGCGCAGTGCGGTCTCCACCGCCGACGAGCCGCCGGTGGTGAAGAAGGTGTGACTGAGATCGCCGGGAGCGGCATCGGCGATGCGTCTCGCAAGCTCGGCTGAGGGCGCATTCATTGTATACCAAGGCGTGTTGTAGGACAGCGCCATCGCCTGGTCGTACATCACCCTTGCCAGTTCCTCGCGGCGGTGCCCGACATTGATGCACCACATGCCGGCCGGACCGTCGATCAGCCGCTTGCCGGATGCGTCGGTGATGTAAATGTCCTCGCCCTCGCCGATCAGCGCCCGTGCCTCGGCGCCGACCGAACCGGCATAGGGCCAGGGCTGGACCAGATGGCGCTTGGCCAGCTCGACCGCATCGTCGTCCCCGGGCTCGACAACTTCCCTCGCCTTGATCTCTCGTGCAGCCGCCATCTTAGCCTCGCATGGTCCGTTGCGGTGATTTCCAGAGACATGAAACGAAGCGGAAAGCCATGGAAATTCGGCTTTTCGTCACTTCATTTTGAATGTCCATTCAATCAATATTGCAGAAATAGCGCTTGATTTCAATCGGCGGATGCGCTCATGATGAAAGAAAGCCGGCAAGTCTGGAGTGATCGCTCCGGGCACATAAATTGGGAACAGGCAGTCGGCGCCGATCAATGGGAAGGCCGTATGGCGGGACAGTCCGAGCCGGCAACTGCAATCACGCCCGGAGCGCTGCAA